>CAZVYE010000079.1:0-9570 GCA_964630895.1 uncultured Gammaproteobacteria bacterium
TGCTTCTTTCTAATCGTTCATCGGTGATTGGTAGCGCTGCTAACACGATGCCCAATCCCTGCTCCGCAGCCTGCAACGCCGAGAACATACTGTCTACCGTCAGGGTGGCTCTGGGCTTAAAGTGTTTCAATCCCACGCCACGACACCAGAGCTCCCAGGCATCTAGCTTGCTGGCAAAGTAGATTGCGGTATGGTCGTTGATATCGTCTACATTACCCTCGCTAATCTGCTCGGCAATTTGCGGCGAGCAGACTGCCTGCAACTCTAATTGCATGAGTTCAACGCTAACCATGCCGGGCCAGTTGCCTTTACCCAGGGCGATGGAAATATCCGCTTCATCCGGGTGAATCTCAGTGCGTCCAAACGCAGATTCCAAATGAAGATCCACGTCTGGATACTGATTCTGGAAAGAATGCAGCTTAGGGACCAGTACTTCGCTGGCGAAGAAGGGGAGTACGTGCAATCTTAGTACTTGTCTGCCGTAGCGATCATGCAGCTGGCGGGTCCCGGTCTCAAGCCGCGCAAATGCCCGGTGAACGTCTTTAAAATAACTTTGACCGGCTGGAGTCAGCTTGACCGCACGAGTAACCCGTTGAAACAGAGGAATACCCAGTTCTTCTTCAAGTTGTTTTATTTTGTGGCTCACGGCCGAGGGCGTAATGTGAAGCTCTTCGGCGGCAAGCTTGAAGCTGCGGTGATACGCTGAACGCTCAAACGCGCGCAACAAGCTCAGTGATGGTAGGCGTCTGCGCAATGCATGCTCCAGGAGTTAAGGCGATCGTCGATTATAACCATCCGCATCATGTGTGTCCTGATTGCGAAAGCTTCGCGTGTTGTTGACGGTCCGTATGGATGCTATTCGTTCGCATATTAATTCATTATCGGTGGAAAAATTTAGTTATGAAACCTTTATTCTCTGTACTAGTAATTGGCGCAATGTGTTCTGGCTCAGTGTTTGCGGAGGCGTACAAAATTGACCCGTCTCATGCCGAGATACTTTTTAAGATAAATCACTTGGGTTTCAGTAATACGTTTGGCAAATTTAGCGTCGAGGGCGGCGAGGTAGTATTTGATCCTGCCCAGGTGGAGAAGGCTTCAGTGCAGGTAGAGATAGATCCCGCAAGTATTGATTTTGGCCACAAAGACAAAGAAGATCATCTTAAGAGTGATGATTTTTTTCATGTTGAACAGTTTCCCCAAGCGAGCTTTACCAGCACCGAAGTTCGTCCAACGGGAGAGAACACATTTGCGTTGGTTGGCGATCTGAGCTTTTTAGGGCAGACCCAATCGATTACTTTGGATGTGGTGTTGAATAAAGTGGGTGAGCATCCTTTCAACAAGAAGCAGGGTGTCGGATTTTCTGCCACTACGAAGCTGGACCGCACCGACTGGGGTATGGACTATATGGTGCCGCTGGTTGGGGAAGAAGTGGAGCTGTGGATTGAGATAGAGGCTTATAAATAAGTGTCGGCGACAAACACGGTTCATTCCTGGGGCTGGGTCAGCAAAACATTACACTGGCTTATGGCGCTGCTTATTTTGGGCAATATGGGGCTCGGTTATTACGCTCACGGCCTGCCCCTGTCTCCGGATAAGCTTAAGCTGTTTCTTTGGCATAAATCATTGGGAATTACGGTGCTGGCTTTGGCTGTGATCCGCCTGGTTTGGGCCGTGTTTCAACGTCGACCAGAATGGCCCAGCAGCATGGCCAGGTGGCAGCAAATTGGTGCCAGGATATCTCATGTGGCGCTGTATCTGCTTATGTTTGCGGTGCCTACTAGTGGTTGGCTTTTAAATTCTGCAGCAAACGTGCCGCTGCGATACTTTGGTTGGTTTACCCTGCCAAATCTAATCGGAGGAGACGAAGCGAAGAAGGCCCTGTTTAGCAGCATTCACGAATATCTGTTCTGGGCGCTTTTGGCTTTGGTTGTGTTGCACCTGTTAGCCGCATTAAAACATCAATTCATCGACAAGGATGGCATGCTTAGAAAGATGCTACCCGGAGGAAAGTAGTGCGAAAGTATTCTGCTAGCGTAAGTATTATTGTTTGTTCTTATTTGCTGTCCGCTGCAATGGGCATTGTTTGGGCTGATACGCCGGTGTGGCGTAGCGTGCCTGAGTCATCAGAGCTCACTTTTACTGCAGAATATGATGGCGCTCCATTTACGGGGCGATTTGAAAGTTTTGTGGTTGAATTTTGTTTTGATCCGGAAGATTTAGACTCTGCCAATTTACACGTCAACGTGGATGTGGACAGCGTTGATACTGAAAATCGTGAACGAGACGAGACGCTGGCGATGGGTGAATGGTTCGCGTTCGGGAAGTTTCCCTCTGCTCAATACGAAGCGACCCAGTTCGTTGCATTGGGCGACAACAGGTATTCCGCAGAAGGCAAGTTGACGCTAAAGGGGATAACGCAGCCTTTAGCGTTGTCTTATGAATGGATTGTGGAAGGAGATCAAGTGCGCGTTGCTGGCACGGCGCGCATGATCGGAGACACTGTCATCGACCGCACCGATCATCAGATTGGTGCGGGCGAATGGGCTGATCCTGATTTAATTGCTCACGAAGTTGAGGTTGCATTCGATGTGTTGTTGGAGTCATCCAGCAAATCTTCCTCAGCCTCAAACACCGAGTAATCCAGCTCACCTTCTGACTTGGCGACAATCGTGGCAACGGTGGCGTCACCGGTCACATTTACCGCAGTCCTGGTCATATCCAGAATTCGGTCAACGCCAAATATTAGTGCAATACCTTCTGCCGGTAATCCCACTTGCGCTAACACGCCGCTTAACAGTACCAGGCCAACGCTTGGAACACCGGCTGCGCCAATGGAGGCCATCACGACCATAAGAATAATCATGAGGTACTGGCCAGCAGTTAAATCTACGCCGTAGTACTGCGCAATAAATCCTGCTGCGATACCTTGCATGATGGCGGTGCCATCCATGTTGATGGTTGCGCCTAAAGGGATGGTGAAAGAAGAAATTTCTTTCGATACGCCCATGCGCTTGTTCACGGTACGCATGGTGACAGGCATGGTGGCATTGGATGACGCGGTGGTAAATGCAAACAGCATGGTGTCGCGCATCTGAGCCAGAAAACGCACAGGGTTTAAACCAGTAAACAGTTTAAGTAGCGTTGGGTAGGTGACAAACAGGTGAATCATGAGCACCGCTATCACCAATAACATGTACTTCCCAACGCCCAGGAAGGTGTCAATGTCGCTGGTCGCCGCCAGTTGGACCATCAGCGCAAAAACGCCATAGGGCGCCAACTTCATGATCATGATGACCATGGCCATGATGACAGCATTAAGATCTTCAAAGAATTCCCGCACGCGAGAACCCGCGCCGGCTGTTCGCGTCAGGGCTATTCCTACCAGTAAGGCAATCACAATAAGCTGCAGCATTTTGTCCTGCGCCATTGCATCAACCATATTGCTGGGAATGATATTGATTAGGACGTCGTAAACAGAGCCCGGCTCGTTCACGGTCTTCTCTACTGGAGTAGGGTTCGCTCCTTCACCCGGCTTGACCAGTATGGCCCCGGTGAGCGCAAGGGAAATGGCAATACAGGTAGTGAGCAAATACAGGGCAAGCGCTTTGCCGCCGACGCGGCCCAGTTTGGCAGGGTCGCTTAAAGAGCTCGCGCCGCAGATGATAGATACCAGCACCAGCGGCACAACCAGCATTTTCAGGCCGTTTACGAACCACTTCCCGGCCACTTGAAACACGCCGTCTACCACATGAGTTTGTACGACGGCATTGTCGCCGAAAAACAGGTTGATAATTACCCCTAACACTATCCCCAGCACGAGCCCGAGGAGAATTTTAATGGTTAACGCGTGGCCCAATTCGTGCTGTTCGGTCATTGCAAATAATCCCTGTAATCCAGAGCGCATTATAGAGTGCCAAGGCGACAGGTCCACCAAATCGCGCATTTTTGCTGATTTGCACGCATTCTCGGCCCTATGGGCGGTTTACCCTCGAGCAGGGCGCTAGTAAAATGGGCGGATTTACTTGGCCAAAGGAGATCAAAAGCATGCGCATCAAACAGGAAGCACTGACATTCGATGATGTTTCATTGGTTCCAGCGTATTCGGACGTGTTGCCCAAAGATGTCTCCTTGGCGACCCGATTGACTCGCGAAATAGACCTAAAGCTCCCCTTGATCTCGTCGGCGATGGACACGGTTACGGAAGCCAGGCTGGCCATCGCCATGGCCCAAGAGGGCGGCATCGGCGTTATTCACAAGAGTATGTCTATAGAGCGCCAGGCTCGCGAAGTTTCCATCGTAAAGAAATTTGAAGCAGGCGTTATCAGAGACCCTATTTCGGTTGGCCCTTACACAACGATTCGCGAAGTCCTGGAAATTACCAGAGCACATAATATTTCTGGCGTGCCGGTTGTGGACGAGGCTGAGCTCGTCGGCATCGTCACCAGTCGCGATATGCGGTTTGAGCGCAAGCTAGACGATCCTGTGCGCAATATTATGACCCGCAAAGACGATCTGGTAACGGTGGGCGAAGGCTATGAGCATGAGCAGGTTCTGCGCTTGCTGCACAAAAATCGTATTGAAAAGGTGCTCGTGGTAGATGACGAGTTTCACCTCCGAGGACTGATTACGGTCAAGGATATTCAAAAATCCAAAGAACACCCCAATGCCAATAAGGATTCATCCGAGCGTTTGCGCGTGGCGGCGGCAGTTGGCGCTGGCGGCGATACCGACGACCGAGTCCATGCTTTGGCTGCGGCAGGTGTGGATGTGATTGTGGTGGATACCGCGCACGGCCACTCCAAAGGCGTGCTGGATCGGGTAACCTGGATCAAAAAGAATTATCCAGATGTGCAAGTGATTGGCGGCAACGTAAGTAGTGGAGATGGCGCACTGGCACTGGTGGAAGCCGGTGCAGACGGCGTAAAGGTAGGTGTTGGTCCCGGTTCAATTTGTACAACGAGGATTGTGGCCGGTGTAGGCGTACCACAGATTAGCGCAGTGGCAGATGCTGCACAGGCGCTGCAAGACAAAGGCGTTCCTGTGATAGCTGATGGGGGCATTCGATACTCTGGTGATCTGGCGAAGGCCATAGTCGCAGGAGCCAGCGCAGTGATGATTGGCGGTCTATTTGCAGGCACCGACGAAGCGCCTGGCGAAGTAGAGCTTTACCAGGGTCGCTCATACAAGAGTTATCGCGGTATGGGCTCAATGGCTGCCATGCAAAAAGGTTCATCGGATCGCTATTTTCAGGACGAAGTAGATGCTGAGAAGCTGGTCCCGGAAGGCATCGAAGGAAGAGTGCCTTATAAAGGGCCTCTGGCAAATGTGTTACACCAGCTCGCAGGCGGTTTGCGCTCCAGTATGGGCTATGTGGGTTGCGGAACTATTGAAGCAATGCGCACGCAGCCGCAGTTCGTTCGTGTAACCAATGCCGGTGTCAGCGAGAGTCACGTGCATGACGTCACCATAACCAAAGAAGCACCCAACTATCGAGGCAAACGCTAGTGCAGGATATTCACGCCCAACGGGTACTCATTCTAGATTTTGGCTCCCAGTACACCCAGCTCATTGCGCGCCGCGTTCGAGAGCTAGGCGTCTATTGCGAAATTTACGCGTGGGACGTTGATGCCGAGCACATTAAAGATTTTGCCCCAATGGGCATTATTTTGTCTGGCGGTCCGGAATCGGTTCGAGAAGATTCCACTCCTCGGGCTGCGCAGGTAATTTTCGACTTAGGCGTGCCAGTGTTGGGAATTTGCTATGGCATGCAGACCATGGCCGCCCAGTTGGGCGGTGATGTGGAGACCAGCGATCAGCGGGAGTTTGGATTCGCCAAGGTCACCGTTACGGCCCAATCAGAATTGTTGGGAACGCTGGCTGACGACGCGCAAGACGGGCACCAGATGCTGGATGTCTGGATGAGCCACGGAGACAAAGTCTCCGCGCTGCCTGACGGGTTTGAACTCCTGGCTAGCACTGGTTCAGCTCCTATTGCCGGTATGTTTAACGAGGCAAAACGGTTTTTCGGTTTACAGTTTCACCCAGAGGTGACACACACCAAGCAAGGCGCAGCTATCCTAAGCAATTTTGTGCATAAGATTTGCGGTTGCGCGAGCCTCTGGAAACCTTCGTCCATCGTCGACGATGCCATAACCCAGGTACGCGAACGCGTTGGCAAAGATACGGTTCTGCTGGGACTGTCTGGCGGTGTTGATTCGTCAGTAGTTGCGGCACTGTTGCATCAAGCCATCGGCGATCAGTTGATCTGCATCTTTGTGGATACCGGGTTGCTCCGCTACGAAGAGGGCGATCAAGTTATGGGCACCATGGCGGAGAACCTTGGTGTCCGTGTGGAGCGAGTAAATGCTGCCGATCGCTTTTACGCTGCGTTGGAGGGCGTAGAAGACCCAGAAGCCAAGCGCAAGGTCATTGGCGGCCTGTTCATTGAAATATTTGAAGAGCAGGCTGGCAAGTTCAGCGATGCAAAGTGGCTGGCCCAAGGAACCATCTATCCAGATGTTATTGAGTCCGCTGGTTCCAAGACCGGTAAGGCGCATGTGATCAAGTCGCACCACAATGTGGGCGGTTTGCCAGAGCACATGAATATGGAACTGGTTGAGCCTTTGCGCGAGCTGTTTAAAGACGAGGTTCGTCGAATCGGTGTCGAGCTTGGTCTGCCCAAGGCAATGGTGTATCGACATCCCTTCCCGGGGCCTGGCTTAGGGGTTCGCATTCTTGGAGAAGTGAAAGCAGAGTATGCGGGCATTCTGGCACTGGCTGACGATATATTTATCAAAGAGCTAAGAGCCCACGACTTGTATGATTCGGTGAGCCAGGCGTTTGCCGTGTTTTTGCCGGTGAAGTCTGTAGGTGTTGTCGGGGATGGGCGATCTTACGACTATGTAATTGCGCTACGTGCGGTGGAGACAATCGACTTTATGACCGCTCGCTGGGCCCAGCTTCCCTACGACTTTCTCGATCACGTTGCGCGAAGAATTATTAATGAAATTAGAGGGATATCGCGCGTAGTTTACGATATTTCTGGAAAGCCACCAGCGACGATCGAGTGGGAATAGTTGCCGCCAGTAAAGCTGACGAGCAATTCATGGGCGAAGCGCTTGAGCTGGCCCACAAGGCCGCGCAGTGTGGCGAGGTACCTGTGGGTGCCATAGTGGTGAGAGAGAACAGTATTGTCGGGCAGGGGCATAATCGTCCGATAGGCAACCATGATCCCACTGCCCACGCAGAGATAGAAGCGTTGCGTGATGCAGCGCGAAGTCTTGGCAATTACCGCATACCTGCAAGTACGCTCTATGTCACTCTGGAGCCCTGCCCAATGTGTGTTGGCGCAATGATTCATGCCCGGGTGAGAAGGGTGGTTTTCGCTGCGTCTGACAAAAAGACTGGCGCGCTGGGTGGAGCCTATGACTTTTTTGCGCTAGGCCACCACAATCATATATTCGATGTGACGGCTGGTGTACGGGCCACGGAAGCTTCGCAAATGATCAGTGCGTTTTTTGCAGAGCGCAGGGCAGCAGGAAAGCGCGCGCGTAATCTCAGTAACAAAGGAGAATCCTTGTGATCTCCAATTTGGTCGCAAAGCACTGGCTGGACGAAACGGATAAGCTTAAAGATAAGTTTGAATCTGCTTCGCCATTCAAGCACTTGATACTGGATAACTTCTTCACCCAGGTATTTGCTAAAGAGCTGCTGGAACAATTTCCTGAGTTTGATCAAACCGCGGCTTTGAATGAGAACGGCGAGATCGGCATGAAAGCCACCCAAGAACGGGTTACTCAACTTGGGTCTGCGTACAAGCGTTTGGATGCATTGGCAAAGTCAGAAGAGTTCCTGGGTTTTGTTGGTGAGATTACGGGAATCTCTGATCTGAAGTTTGACCCGCACTATTTTGGCGGAGGCACTCACGAAAATCTGGAGGGCCAGGATCTAGACCTGCATGTGGATTTTAATTATCACCCTATAAGCGGTCAGCACAGGCGCCTGAATCTTATTGTCTACTTTAATGAAGAGTGGCAAGACGATTGGGGCGGGTCTTTAGAGCTTGCGCGCAATCCACGCGACTGGGAGGACTCGTGTCGAAAATTGGTCACTCCGCTGTTCAATCGCTGCGTGATTTTCGAGACTACCGAGTCGTCGTGGCATGGTTTTGAGCGCATACAACTGCCTGAGGACCGCAAAAACCTGTCGCGAAAATCTTTTGCTTTGTATTTCTATACTGTTGAGAGGCCCGCCGAAGAGGTGGCAGGTACGCACTCCACTATCTACGTGGAGCGACCACTGCCGGCGAAGTATCAACCGGGTCATACGCTGAGCGAACCCGAAGTGCAGCAGCTTAAGCAAATGTTGCACCGCCGCGATCAACATATTGATCGTCTATACAACAGCGTGCACAGTCTAATCGGTCGCGTCGAGAAGCTGGAGAAAATGCGTCAGCAGGCGCGGCCGGCTCCACTAAGATGGTTGGCCGCGCTAAAACGCCGACTGTTCAAATGATTAGTGAATCTTGAAGAGAAACTTCACTACGAGGGAGCTCACGAACAAAAGCAATAAATAGTAGGTGAGCCAACCTCGCATCCAGTCTGGACCGAAGGGCAAATATTCGTGGTGGGCAAAATCAAATTGAATCAGCTCAACCGGTTGGCCTTCGGGCAGGTAGCCGGCTTGATTTCCGATCAGGCTATTCCACCAAATTTTTTTATGCACCACTTCGGTATATCTGGGAATCGGCAAAGCCAACACCGTATCGCCGTCAAACTGAATTGAGGCTGAGTCTTGTTCGGAAGGCCAGCTGATTATCCAACTAGCGGCCTCCTCGGTTGCTTGAAGATCAAGCCCATACCAATCCAACTCTAGATTCCCTGGCTGCACTGCAATAGGAACTTGCGCACCAGCCTCTGGCGGAATCACGTCCAAACGATTAGAGGCCCAGGCGAGAACAAAAATAATGGGAATAGACGCCAACAACGCAGGCATTAGTGCCATTCCAAGCTGTCGCAGAGAAAGTCCAATCGACTCTTTCATAAGCGGCAGTATCTCAGATGGTTCACCATCAAATTCCGCCAGCTTTTTCTGCGCTGCTTTGATCTGCGGCTTGAGTTCGGACATTTTTTCTTGAGGAGAAACAAGCCGATAGAGCAATATCGTCAGTACGCCGCTGACAATCGCCCACAGGGACAACTGTACAAGCGGACCACCAGGAATGATGCCGTTGATGGCATCAAGCACCGGATTGGCAAGATCAAAAAATCCCATAAATAAACTTTTTACTCGGTGCTTTCTTTAGCTTCTGTGCCTTCCGCTTTTCGAGCTTTCCTGCGTTTCATCATGCGGCGTATCGGCCAAAGTAATACGGCCGCGATTGCTAGAAAAACTGCGGCAATTACACCAAAGATTCCGCCTAGGACGCTGATTCCGGCACCGGGACCAATATAGGCATGGGCACTGATACTGATTAGGCCAAGTATGAGAAAAACGGTAAATCGAGTCATGTTATAACCTACGGTCACGCAAAAGAGCGCGGATTTTACCAGGAGTAAGCTGAACAGGCAC
>CAZVYE010000079.1:9580-15046 GCA_964630895.1 uncultured Gammaproteobacteria bacterium
GGCACTTTTGTATCGATTAGTGTGCGCCGCTAGCGGTGTCCCAATCGTCAGCAGTGTATCCAAATTTATAGGTCAATGGCTCACACAGATCTCGAATGACGTCCATCTCCTGAGCGCTAAACTCTGGTCGGTAGTAGTCTGGCGGTGCCAGTCGATCTATAAAATCAGCTCGTTGTGATTGAAAGCTATTGGCGTCCAACCGGCAGTGATCGAGGATGCGATCAATTTCAGTTCCGGGATCGGCACAAAGGGTTTCAAAACGGGTAAAGCAGACCGCGTCCTTTATGTGCACATCCGTCTCGTAAGCGTTACAAAGATGACCATATACGCTCCGCCAATAGAGTGCCCAGCCGCGTACCTCATCCCCTTGCGCCCAGGCCGTTTCAATTGCCTGGTGCGCCGCATGGTCGCCAAAGTTTATGGCATGCCGCAAAGCGCCAAATTCGAAGTGCCCAGACGCGGCTAACTGTGGTGCTATTTTTGGATTTACCCGGTTGCCTTCGTTAAAGAACCGATGTTGCTTCATCAGTGAGGCGATATGCCAGATCGGGTGTCTTACAGGAATGACAAAGCGCGCATCAGGGAACAGCGACTGGATGTATCGCAGGCGAGCGACATTGTAATTGCCCTTGGCGAGATACCGCTTGGCATTTCGAATCATCAAGAGCTTGCGAATATGATCACGGTAGAATCGGTCAAAAGCAGGGTCGCGATCCTGCTCTGTTAATAAGTGGCTTTCTCCGGCTGCGTGCAGCTGGTCGAAAAACTGCATCCAAAGAACTTCCTCTACCGCTTCCGGGCTGTCCTCGGTGACTAAAATACGGTCTTTGTGTGCCCGCTCTACCGCCTCTGGTTTCGAGAAACGAGATCGCTGATGTAACCAATTGCGCCAATACGGTAGTTCGACAAAGGGAAAGTCAGCATAGTGGTGAGAGGTGGTGCTGGGATGATCGTGCAGAATCTCCGTAACAATCGTAGTCCCCGAGCGGGCAAGTGCGGTGACATAAATAGGGCGATCGATGGCGACTTCGTCGATATCTTCTCGCAGTGCACTCGATTCCATATCCGCCAGTTTGCGTAACAGGGAGCGAGTTTTCTCCGCGATCCGAGTTTTTACATGCAAGCCGGCTGGAATGCTGTGGGCGTTTGCTTTGCTCATCGAAACTGCTAGTCGCCTGTATCTTGGACTGCAGACTGAAGTCGGTCATTCGCCAGTCTCGCGATGTCGGCGATACCGCCGGTGGGTAAAGCTGGCTTAAATGAGGTAAACAAAACGCCGGGAACCAGCTCTGGATCGATACAATGGTCACCGCTCCACTTGCGGTCGTTGTCTTCGACCAGCACAGTGGGTACGCTGCCCAGCGTAGTTTGCCAGGAGGCTCGATAACCCCGCTGGTATCCAACGACCAGGTCGGGTGCATCGTTGTTCGCGTTGCCTGGATACAGTGTGTCGCCATCAAAAACTCGGCGTACAACTGCATCACCGTTTGCCGGATCCACGAATTCCAGCAAGCCATCACGAATTTGTTCTTTAATTGCGGCTGCCTGCTGGTCGCTGACAATTCCCTGCGATTCCCGTCCTGCACGGTTGAGATAAATGCTGTTAAGGCCCACTGCGTAAGCCTTGGTGCTCGACCAATCAACCCCGGCGAAGCCAATATCGCTGGTGCTCTGGCCCGGTTTGAGCGCGAGTAATCCTTGCGATTGCAACCATTTGTTCAGGTGCACCGCACGCCGAAATGGCGAAAACCCATGGTCCGAGATAACGATCAAATCGTCTTCGGCTCGCATCTCTTCCATCACTTGACCGAGAATGCGGTCTGCTTCCCCATAAATCCAGGCAATCGCATTTTGCCCTTGTTCGTCAGTTTCTGCGTGTAAAGGGTGTTCTGTGTCGCGTCCGCGATAGAACATGTGGCTAACTCGATCTGTTTGCACGAAAACCCAGATAAAGAGCTCGCTGTCCTGCTTCGATAGCGCGTCGAAGAACATTTTCTCGCGCTCTGCCAAAATGGTTTTTTCCATTTCCAGGAACGCAGCGTCTGGAATGTGGCCTTCGTTGAGCGACCAGGTTTCTTCGGGCATGCCGATGGTGTGGTACAGCCCTTGTTCAGCCACGATACGCGCGGCGTAATCATCCGGAGAAGACAGCGGGACCAGTGGATTTTCTGGATCAATCTGAATGGGGGACATGTAGATTTCGGGCTGTGGATAGCCGGCGATGAGATAGAACCGCACCAACCCGTATGCGTTCACTGGGCCCGGAATATCGTACATGATGCGAACAAAATCTGACCAGTCTCCCGGACTGAGCTGTATAGACTGTTCCGCTACGTTAATGGTCACCTTGTCGCCGTCAGGTTTAATCAACATAGGGGTTTGTAAGGGCGCTTTGCCGTCACCGAACGGGTCCGGTGGACCGTCAATTGTGGTTTCAATGCGACCATCCCGATACGGTCGCAGGCGCACAGTTCGTGTGCTCGTGCCCGCACCGATCATGGGTTTTGTGGAGTACAGAGTATAAGTGCCCTGGGTACCCAGTAAATCCGGCACGCCCATACCTGCGAGCATTCTGTGTACATCGTCGGGCGGAAAGGTGACAGGCACGCGCAGCACGGTGCTGCGGCCGCCATTTTCTTCGTGGCTCATCCAGAAAGCATCACCCTGGCGGCGATTGACAATTTCGGCATCGCCTAAGGGTATCTCCAGGCCAAAGATATCCCACGTCTTAGGCGGTAATGTCTCGGAAATAGAGAAAGCAGGTGCATAGCTTTCCGGATTGCGTCTGAGAAAGTCGTATACGCCGTGTTTGCCTGCGTGGTCGCCGGTCGCGAAATCTGACCATGCCACCGGCGATTGCGGCGGATTAGATGTGGCCAGTGGCTGAAAGTGTCCTTGCGCTGCCAGCGCTTTAAAATTGGGCAGCAGACCGGCATCCATGAATTCCTGGGCAATGACTGGGTCCATGCCATCAAAACCAACCACAATGACGCGTTTACCGGTAATCGGTGAGGTGTCTTGTCCGCAAGAAACAAGCAGCGTCATCAATACGACGCCAACAACTGCAGCGAATACTTTGGCAACTGGTCGAACTTGAATGTGTCTAATCATGAGATTGTATTACCTGGCGCTTTTATGGCGCTGTTTCTGATAGCTGGTAAGAAATGGATGGCCATCTAATTCGGCGCGAGATAGTAGCACAGAGCGTTGGCAAACCGGGATGGTTGGGTAAAGAAAATGAGTCAATCGATGGC
This sequence comes from uncultured Gammaproteobacteria bacterium, assembly GCA_964630895.1. GTDB lineage: Bacteria > Pseudomonadota > Gammaproteobacteria > Xanthomonadales > SZUA-38 > CAZVYE01. Next base: position 12,835 of record CAZVYE010000079.1, read on the forward strand.
TGTTTACCAATTCGGTACCAATTAATTATTGGATTCGATCTAGGGCCTAACCCAGCTATGGGCCCGGGCCATGACCCAGCTGGCGCATTGTCCTGGTTGCAAGACCCACATTTGCAGCCGAACAGTTGCGGTTTTTCTTGGGGGCGAACAGGTGGGCATTTGCTTGCAAATACAGGCAAATATAGCGAGACTGCGCCGCTGAATTCTAATCCTACAGTCTCCCTAGTTTAAATACTTCATGAAGCGACGTAATCACCAACTCATTTTCATAATGGCACTTGTCGGTTTGCTGAGCGCTTGTAGCCCACAGCCAGAACAGCCCAATATCATTTTGATCACCCTGGACACACAGCGGGCAGACTTTCTGACGCCTTATGGTTTCGAAGAGGGCTGGACCCCCAGCATTGCGGAACTAGCAGAGCAGGGCACACTGTTTGAGTCGGCAATCACTACCAGCGGGACGACTTGGCCCGCCCATGGCAGCATGATGACCGGTTTATATCCACGTTATCATGGCCTGCGCAGCAACTTTCAGTCGTTAGAAGATTCCCACGTGACACTCGCCGAACGCCTGAAAGAGCGTGGCTATGAAACAGGCTCTTTTGTGGCATTCAAAGCAATGCAGTTTCGCGGCAATCTTTCGCAGGGATTCGACGGTTTAAGCGACCCAGAGCGGATTAAAGGTGTCGATCCCATCCGTGACGGCCAGGATATTGTGGCGCTGGCAAAGGACTGGCTTGGAAGCCAGGAGCGCGAGGCCCCGTTTTTTCTTTGGATGCATCTATTCGAACCGCATGGTCCGTATCGTCTGAATGAGTACTCCAAGGCACGCCTGGGTGACTATGAAGGCATGCTGTCAGAAGGTGCGACCATGGATATCATTCTCAATCGCAAAGATGAAATGCGCGACAATCCCAAGGAATTGAAAGCCCTGGCGGACCTGTTTGCAGGAGAAGTAAAGCGCGGTGATGATCTGGTAGGTGAACTCCTGGATAAAGTCCGAAGTATCGGTGAGTTGGACAACTCCATTGTCATCGTAACTGCAGATCACGGCGAGGGACTGGGAGAGCACGGTTATTTCGGGCATGGCGCGTCCTTAGAAGAGGTGGTCTTGCAGGTTCCACTGTTAGTCACCGACCTGAGGAAAGAACCGGTTGTTAATCGTCAGCGGGTTAAAGATCTGGTGAGCGTGGTTGACATTACTCCTACGGTATTGGAGTTGGTGGATGGCTCACTGCAGTCAGGATTAGAAGAGCAATTCCAAGGCAGAAGCCTAATGGCCGCACTGCGCGGTGAGGAGTTGCCACTGCAAACCTATTTTTCTGAAGTGGAATGGCGCGAGCCGGACCGGGTCGAGGACTGGTATGACCCTGATGCAATCGCTGTGTATAACGACGACTTTAAATACAGAAAACGCGGTGACCGCCAGTGGTTTGTCCAGCTCCAGCGGCCAAGCTGGGAGGTTTCACCGTTGGATGAGACAGAGCATGCGGGCATGCTGGAGTTCTTAAAACAGTCAGCCCAGGCATTCTTATCCGGGGAATCTACGCTTGGCAAATCGCAGCTTACTGACGAAGACATTGAGAACTTGAAATCGCTTGGCTACATCCAATAGTCCCGTAACTCATTAATCGAGACATATTTATGATAAAGAAAACCTACTTGTTGGCAGCCCTGGTCTTGTTGTCTGGCTGCGACACTGGACCGGAGCAAATAGCGGGAATCGGTGACAAGTTACCCAGTACCAAGCCAAAAAATGTCGTAGTCATTAGCTTTGACGCACTGCGTGCGGATGCTCTGGGTGTGTATGGCTTTGATCGTCCGACTTCTCCAAATATTGATCGCTTTGCGCAAACAGCCATTGTGTTTAACCACGCTTATTCCAGCGCTCAGGCGACGCCCACATCTTTTGCTGGCGCTTTTACCGGTCGATTGCCGTATCGCGTCTTTATTGGGTGGGATCTCAAGGACGAGCAGACGTTGGCTGGTGTGTTTCAGCAAGCTGACTACAAGACAGCCTTTATTAGCAATAACGTCCAACTGGTAAAAGAACGGCATTTTGATAGTGGCTTTGACGACTTTAACGTGCTGCTGGAGGGAGATGATGACGTGATGCTTCCCATTGTGCTGGATTGGCTGGATGCAAATCACGAGGAGCAGTTTTTTGCCTGGTTCCATTTTCTTTCACCACATACACCCTATGACCATCGCG
>CAZVYE010000080.1:0-13275 GCA_964630895.1 uncultured Gammaproteobacteria bacterium
AGCGAGGCGCGCATTATAGGCACTTAAGAAAACCTGTCAACAGTCTTTTTGAAAAAAGTTTCATTTGTTACTAATTATTTTCCAACATGCTCAAAACATGAGCATATCGGTCTTCCAACTGATCCAATAACAGCGCCCCTGGCGCGCCCGGTGAAACACGATCTGAGATGCTTTGCTCTGGCGACCTTTGCGTATCGTCAGCACCCTGATTGACGTACGCCTCCCGAAACGGAACGCCGGCTTTTGCCATATCTACGGCTCGATCGGTAGCAAACATATCCTGATCTATACACTCACGCATCCGCGCCGCATCAAATTCCAGGTCACTGAGAAACTCCGGCATCAGCTCAAAAGCGGCAATCACTTTGGTAATTGCCCGCAGCACCGGCGGCTTCACTTCCTGTAGATCGCGCTGATATCCTGACGGCAGCGCTAGCAGCGACTGGACCTCTACGATCGAACCAGCAACGGTAGCGTGCACGGCCCGGAGCAGCTCCACCAAATCTGGATTGCGCTTATTGGGCATTATGGATGATCCCGTGCAGTAAGCCTGCCCGCATTGGACGAAGGCAAACTCCTGTGAGCTGAACAGGCTTATGTCCCAACTGATCCTTCGCAATTCCAAACTCGCCTGCGCGAATACATTAAGAACCTGTAGCTCGTATCGCCCCCGGGAGTTTTGTACGTTTTGCGGATTGATTTGCAACCTATCGAAAGCCAATTCCTCAGCAACCCCCGCACGATCAAGGGGTAGATTGACACCGAATCCCGCGGCGCTTCCAAGTGGGCTCGAATTAATCCAGCCCCTGGTAAGCATCGCCAAGTGGAAAGTCTCGATAAATGCTTCAGCGTAGCCCGCCCACCAGTGTCCTAAACTGCTAGGCATGGCGCGCTGTAGGTGGGTATACCCTGGCATTACGACTTGCTCACCTTGTCTGGCGAGTTCCAAGCAGACTGGAATCGTTGCGGAAAGCAATTGGCAAAGTCCGTCCAGTCGATCGCGCAGGTAAAGACGCATGGCGACTTGGACCTGATCGTTTCGACTACGCCCCGTATGCACCTTGCCCCCCACATCGCCAAGTCGCGCCGTCAACTCAGATTCTAAAAACGAATGCCCATCTTCATGGGGACTTTCGAGAGAGACCCGTCCTTCAACAAAGTCGCGTTCTATCTCATCAAGGCAGTCTACTAGCGCCTTCGACTCTGCCTCACTCAGTACGCCAATACGCTCAAGCCCCCTCACATGTGCCTTACTGGCCTGGATATCAAACCGCAAGAGTTGTCCATCCAAGACAATATCCTGGCCGGCCAGGAACGACTGTACGGCGTCGTTGGCCCCGCTGAAATCCGATTTTTGCCAAAGTGTTTTATTCATCTATCAAACCCGTGTTTTCCGCTAATCCCGCCATGAGATTAAGATTTTGCACCGCCTGTCCAGCGGCACCTTTGATCAAGTTATCCAAACTGACTGTCCAGGTTGCCCAATTGGATCGACGGCTGTCTACGTGAAAGCCGCCGACTGCCACTTTGTTTGAGCCAACAACATGGCGAATTTCCGCCGGTGCCTCTTGCACGCACACCCAAGGTTCGTCCGCGTAAGTAGATGCAAACATTTCAAACAGCCCCGTACTGGTTACAGGATCAGAAAATGTTGCCGCAACCGACAGACTAATTCCTCGGAAGAAGGGAGCTACTTGCGGCATAAACCGGACGTCAAAACCCAAGTAATGACTAACTTCTAACTCGTGTTGATGGCCAGTCAATTGGTAGGGCTGAAGATTTCCTTCCAGCCGCTGCGGGTGCGTTCGTGCGCTGACACCTCTGCCGGCGCCACTGTATCCAGACGTACCGTTAACGCAGACGCTGATGGCTTGGTTGCGAACGGGCCATAGCCCAAGCTGCATGCCGGTAGCATAACACCCAGGATTCGCCACCCGCGGAGCACGCTCCAAATTGTTTCTATGCAGCTCGGGCAACCCATATTTCCAGCCACTGTCAAAACGGTGGTCGCCACTCAGGTCCAATACCTTGACCTTTGCAGATTTAGGCAACCACTGGGCAGCTTGGCCATTTGGCATCCCCAACACAAGCAGGTCCACTTGTTCCAGCCCGGCATCACCAATCGAGAACGACGTAAATGAGAAGTCTTTAAGTGGAGCATTTGCGAAGTGGCTGCTGGCCGACTGGCCCGCAAACCGGTTGGAGCTCGCCCATACCAGATCCAGTTCTGGATGGGACTGCAAAAGGTGAACAAGCTGTTCCCCAACGTAGCCTCTCCCACCCACAATCCCTACCGTGACGGTCATGCTACTGCCTCCTGTTTCCAGGCAACCGGTCGCTTTGTTGCGTCTTCGACACAATCCTGCAAAAGACTCGAAGGCACGCCTTTTCCGAATACAATCCATTCGCCTTGCTTGATCGCGGTATCACACTGACGAAAATACCAGTCGTTGATGTCATTGCCACGGCGCGAACGCCAGTACATAACAGGACTCTGCTCGCCAAGTTTCTTCCAAAGCGCCGCCCCCAGGCCCACGCCCCGCGCCTCGGGAGTCACCGCAAACTTATCTAAGTAGTGTGCACCTTCGACCCCGCTTGCGATTACTGCCGCTGCTCGGCCAGACCGCGCCAACAGCAGCTGGGAACCAACCAACTGATCTAAATACGAAGCATCCAGTTGCTTTCCGAAGCATCGTTCGAGCAAAGCTCCTGTTGCTGCGAACTGTTCGGACGTGGGATCGACCAGATGATCAATTTGCTCACCGCTTCGAATTAGCGTTCCTGCACCAGCGTGAGTGAACAACTCTTTGCTCAAGTGTTTCGCAGACGTAATTGAAACTGAAGCGTCACCACCTAGCTGATCCAGCAAATAGCGTATCTGCACAAGCTTGAGTCGCATCCCAGAGTGCACCCAATCCTGGCTGAGCAGAAACTCATAGTCAGTCGCAAGATTGATTGCCGAAATGATCTGGCCTTGCTCGTCCAACAAACCACCCGTTGGAGTCAAAAATACTATTTTTCCCGGATTTATACTTTTGGCCAGAGCACGAACCGCCACGTCTGCGTTGATATTGAGAACCTGGCCACTTTTCGTTTCGCCCAAGCACGCAATGACCGGGACAGATCCAGCTGCAATGGTTCGCCTGACAATATCCGCATCTACTGAACAGACGTCGCCCACCAATCCATACTTTGGCTGATCCAGAAAATCTGCCTCAAAGATGCCGTGGGTTATCGACCGAACAGACACGCCTGCCGACTGCAAGCCTGCCGACAACTCTAGGTTAGCTGCGTACACTGCCGGACGCACTACTTGCATCACTTTTGGCGTAGTCACACGCATACCGTCTACAACATCCGATTCAACGCCTGCTGCGGACAATGCAGCATCCATCTGTGGCCCCGCCCCATGCAGTACGATGGGCATGAGACCAACCTGACGTAAAAACGCCAATGCGTTGACCAATTGCGGCAGCTCTTTTGCAATCACACCGCCACCAACTTTAATCACCGCAAATTGTTCCGGACGACCCGAAGAAAAACGCTGCATATACTCGCGGGCTTCTCTACTGGACCCCAGCTGACCCAACAACTCCATAAGTATGGTTTGCACGCTATCCATCACAGTTCACCATGTTTGTGTAGATTTGGGCCGAAAGTCGCAATTGATCCACAGCGACAAATTCATCTGCTGTATGAGCCTGGGCAATGTCACCAGGACCTAGCACCAAAGCGGGAAAGCCTGCCTCAGAGAAGAGCGAAGCTTCTGTCCAAAATCGAACGCTTGCAGCCGAAGGCAAGCCAACCCGGCTTAGAAACCGTTCTGAGTCTTTGATAAGGGCTAGCGAGGCGGGCAGGGATGGCCCGTCGAAACTGGTGCAAACTTCTCCACCATATCCTTGGGCAGCTCGCTGCAAAGCTCCTGCGAGATCTTTCGCACTCTCACCAGGAGCACTGCGCATGGAGAACTTTACGCTGGCGTTCGACGCGATTACGTTGCCGGCTGTGCCACCTGCCACCAGGCCAAGATTGAAACAGCAATCCAAATCTCCAGCTAGATCCAGTGCCTGAGTGCTCCATTGAACCATTTTATGAATTGCGCTCTGAGACGCTGCCCCTGGCTCGGATGAATGCGCCGCGACGCCTGTAAAGATTACTTGCGCAGAGTAATAGCCTCGGTGCGAAACGACGGGCTGGCACCCGGTTGGTTCAGCCACCACAATTTGGCGCCACTCGTGTTGATTAGCTGCAAGGAATTGTTTCACACAGCAACCCTGGGCACCTTCTTCATCCGTGGTAAACAATATCGCCATCGGCGCGTTAGTGGTTTGCGCCACCTGCATCAGTGCCGCAGCAGCACCTTTAATATCACATGCGCCCCGACCGTACGCCCGGCCTTCCAGAATGCTTAGTTTGAAGGGATCGCTCGACCATCCTGGCCCGGCAGGAACCGTGTCCAGATGGACGTTAAAAAGAATGCTGGGCTTGCCTCTGATTGCGAACAGCGCAACCTGCCCATGTCCGTAATCCGACAAGGACACCTCAAATTCATCGCCAAGCTCGGCAGCTATGTATTTGAATATCTCATCGTCTGCTGAAATCTCACGCGGTGGATTCTCCGTATTGCAACCAACCAGTTTTTGCAGATGAGCCAGTAAATCTTTCACTGCACACCTCCAGCTGGCAACTGACAGTTGGCTGCCATCGTACTGCTTTGCCCAATCAGCTTCACAAACCCCTCTGCTTCGCTCGCAGACCAATCAGCACTCTGGGCGTAAACAGCAGTTTTACCGCAGAGGATGTGGGGTGACCGAACCGCAACGGCGTTAGCAACACCGCCTTGGGTTGCGACAGTTACCGAACCGGTAACAGACTGCATGCTTGATGCTAGATAAGCATCCAGGTCCCGTTTGTGGGGCTCGAAGAAAAAACCACTGTAGACCAACTCGCACCAACGCTGCGCAATATGGGAATGATATTGATTCTGGAATCTCGAAAATACAGTTTCGCGCAAAGCCTTTTGCGCCAACATGAGCACATCAATACCGGGACACTCAAACACAATGCGACCCTTCAAACCAATGGTAACGTCGCCGGTGTAGATGTGCCGACCGACGCCATACTTCCCGAAAGACTGGTTCAACTCGCTAAGCAGTGCGACTCCCGACAGGTCGCTAGAGTCCAATCCAACTGCCACGCCATTTTCGAAGTGGATTTCGGCAGCATACTCCAGATCTGGCCAGTCTTTGCGTGGTGCCGATAGCACATGAGTATCTGCGGCAGGCGCCTCAAACTGGTCAATCTCAGACCCCGAAATGGTTACACCAAGCAGGTTTTCATTAACTGAATATTTGCGGTTTGCAAGATTGACTTCAAATCCCGCCTGCTGCAAAGCTGCGATTTCAAATTCTCGTACATTGCGGCCAGCAGTCTGCAGCTCTCGAATTGGGGCAATTATTTGGTAATGCCCCAGGCTACGGACGCTTTGGTCAAACCGAAGCTGATCGTTACCCATTCCGGTACAGCCATGTGCGAACACCCTTGTATTGAGTTCGTCACAGATTTCCAAACAGGCTGAAACAATAAGGTATCGGTCGGAACACAGCAGCGGGTATTGATCACCTGCACGCGCACCGGAGTGCACCAGGGGAACGACAAATTTTTTCCATAGCTGGTCGCCAATGTCCACGCAGCGGTGCTCAATGGCTCCTAGCTCCAGGGCTCGCTGCTCGATGGCACCCACCTCTACATCGGCGGAGCCCTCGGAGTACGCGAAGACCGTTACAACATCGTACCCGCGATTGATCAGGTCTAACACGCAATAGCTCGTATCCAGTCCGCCCGAGAAGGCGAGCACTGCCAACTTCTTGCCAGCACTCATGCCGCCACCTCCTGACTAAACCCAATCAGATTCTGCAGTACCGCCTTTTGCACATGCAGCCTGTTTCCAGCTTCCTGCATGGCAACACAGTAGTCCGCGTCCATGACCTCATCGGTGGCCTTTACATTTCTACGTAGCGGTAAGCAATGGGAAAATCGCGCATGATTTGTCCGGCTCATCTTCTGCTGATCAACGATAAAATGTCGAAAAGGCTCACGCAGTGCCTGCTCACTGACGGGATCTCCGACCAAATTCAGCGCCCCCCAACTCTTGGCGTAGACAAAATCAGCATCGGCATAACCCTGCCCAATATCGGTGGTTACCTTCAGCGAACCACCAGATTGTTCTGCCGCAGCGCTGGCCGACTGCATAAATTGTTCATCCAGCAAATATTCGTCTGTAGGAACAAGCAGCTCAACGTCAAAGCCCATCTGAGCAGCCGCTACCAAAGCGGTATTGGCAACTGCGGTATTAAGTGGCTTGGGGTGCCAGGTCCAGGTAAGCAGAAATTTCTTGTTTTGCGTTTTTCCAAGGGTCTCCTTGATGGTCATCATCATGGCCAGTGCCTGCAGCGGATGCACAATGGTTTCCATGTTGATGACCGGCACACACGCATGGCGCGCAAATGCATTGATCAGTCCGTCTTGCTTGTCTTCTTCCCAATTCTTGAAGGACGGAAATGCCCGCACGGCGATTGCATCGCAGTATTGCGATAACACACCAGCAACTTCGCTCACATGCTCTTCGGCCAAACCATCCATAGTCTGCCCATGCCGCCACTCTAAGGGCCAAGCGCCAGAGCCAGGCTCAATGACCACAGTACTTCCGCCGAGCTGAGCAACTGCAATTTGCATGGAACTGCGGGTTCGCATTGATGGATTGAGGAAGATCAGTGCGACGGTTTTGCCGCTCAGGGCACCACTTTTAGAACCTCGCTTGAAATACAACGCCTGCTCCAAGAGCTGATTAATTTCCTGCGCCGAGCAGTCCAGCGTTGAAAGAAAATGTTGCATGGTTGACTCCTTTAAGGAGCCATCGGCAGGGAACAAAACGAAAAAACCCAGCCGATGGCTGGGTTTTGAAATTCTTTGTTAGTAAACGATCAGCACCCAGCTCCGTATGTACGGCGGCTACGGCGGCGCAGACGAATAACAGCAACACATGCACCACAATGTGCACTATTGCTCTTACATAATCGCTGGGCGTCGAGGTTGCTATTCATCATGATCTTCACGTTTGTGGCTGGAATATGCCACTTGTTGATTAAACTAACAAGCACTTTATGCATTGGTACCACATAACCCCAGATTTGTAGACGACTATTATTGTGTTGACTAAGAGAAGTTTCACCAAGCTTATCCAGCAAGGCCGTTGGGAAGATGCCTTGCTGGCAATGGAAAGCCAACCTGAAGCACACCAGGACGACACCTACCGTTTACTCAAAGCGAATGTGCTCTGGCGCATGGGCCAATACGAACGGGCTTTGGCAAGCTACAAGGACGCACACCATACCAATGCCAGCCCTCAAACAGCGGCTGCCCTGATTTCGGCACTATTGGCAATGGCACAGCTGGAAGACGCCGTAGACCTTATCCTTGCTGAGTCGGAACGGCATCCAGACGTCAGGCATTTCTGCATGCTGCAAATGTTGGCGCACCTGCACAGACACAATGACCAGGCCGTCGATCGGATCTCTGCAAAATTACTCGCTGACTTCGAAACGATCGACGACGCGGCAATCAGAGCCACTTTGATTCGAAAGTACCGCAACTTACCGATTCCCGAATCTGGCCATCAAAAAGTTGCTAACGATCCAGCAGGCCAGATTGCGCTTGCAAGTGCAGACGCTATTGCAAATCTAGCACCAGACCCGCACTGGGTCGCCTGGCCCACTCAGGTATTGATCGATGCGCTTTCACATACACCCGAAGACGGCCTGCTTTTGGAGTTTGGCGTGTTTCAGGGGCGTTCCATCAATTTGATTGCGGCGAGAACCAATCGGCGTGTATTCGGTTTTGATAGCTTTGAAGGCCTGCCTGAAGACTGGACAGCCAACTCACCGAAGGGTGCCTATTCGCTGGGCGGCCGTTTGCCGGACACTGCAGAAAATGTATCCCTAATTCCCGGCTGGTTTTCTGACGCTATCCCCCAGTTTGCTAAAAGCCATGCAGGGCCTGTTGCCCTGCTCCATTTGGACTGTGATCTACACTCTTCCACAGCCCTGGTACTGGAAAGCCTCGGCGAACGCCTGCCGCCGGGAGCTGTGGTGATACTGGACGATTTTGTTGGCTATCCTGGGTTTCTGGAGCATGAGTACAGAGCCTGGAACGAATTCTGTACAAAAGCAGGCGTAGAAGCCCAACTAATTAGCGCTGCGATCGGTGCCCGGGAAGCAGCGTTCCAGATTATCGAGAACCCGACAAGCATTTATTAAGGCTAAAGGCATGCGCTGGGCAGTCTAAAAATCCAGGCCTGCTACCGGACTGACAAACCCCTTTTGATAAAGTAACTTGGAAGTTCGTCGCTGACCGAGCAATTGGTACGCAAATCCTTGGCCACCATGGCGTCGTCATCAAAAATCCACTTGCCTTGGAACGTGGTTCCGTCGATAGCAAGCGGCAACCAATATCGATCGTCCGCCCACATTTCGTCGAACGGGAGTGCATCCAATTCGCACCACAGGGGGTCTGCTTCAACCGTACTGCATAATTCCCCCGAGTAGCTTGTCGCTCGATAGACCCAAACGTGAATGGAATAGCCATCGACAAATTGAAACTGGTGTATGCCAACGAGCTGCGGGTCGTCCGGGGTAATTCCGATCTCTTCCTGACACTCTCTAACAGCCGCGGGCATTGGGGTTTCGCCGGGATCGATTTTCCCGCCCGGACCATTTACCTTCCCAGCGCCAAGGCCCGTTTTCTTTCTTATAAGCAGCACTCGATCCGATTCAACCACAAACAGCAAAGTCGCCAGGTCGACGGCTTGCCAGGTATCCCAATCGATTTCAGTCAGGCAAGTTTTCCCTTGCTCTCGCTTCATGATTGAGTCAAGTCAACCTTGCAGAACTTGCGCTTACCAACCTGCAATACACCAGAAAATCCAGGCTCCATTGCCAAACCTCGGTCTGCAACTTTTTCACCGTCGATCTTAACCGCACCCTGTTTAATCATGCGGAATGCGTCTGAATTACTTGATGTCAGGCCGGCTTGGGTAAGCAGCGCAGCGATCCCAATCGTGTCCTCAATGGCGATGGACTTTTCTGGCACTTCGTCTGGCATTGCGCCTTTTTGAAACCGGGAGACAAACTCATCCTGCGCAGCCTGAGCGGATTTTTCGTCATGAAATCTGGCTACCAGCTCTTTTGCCAGTTCAAACTTCACATCCCGAGGATTGCGCCCCTCGTCAATGGACTGTTTGAAGTCAGCAATCTCCTGGTTTGACCGAAAAGATAACAAGTCAAAGTAGCGCCACATCAGATCATCAGAGATTGACATCACCTTACCGAAGATCTCGCCAGGCGCTTCTTCGATACCGATATAGTTCCCAAGTGATTTGGACATTTTCTGGACTCCGTCCAAACCTTCGAGCAGCGGTACGGTGAGAATAACCTGTGGCTCCTGACCCGCTCCCGTCTGCAGATGTCGCCCCATGAGCAGGTTAAATTTCTGGTCGGTACCACCCAGCTCAACATCTGCCTGCAATGCAACAGAGTCATATCCCTGTACCAGCGGATACAAGAATTCATGCAGCGCGATTGGTTGCTCTGCGGCGAAACGCTTGCTGAAATCATCTCTCTCCAGCATTCGAGCGAGCGTGTACTGGCTTGCCAACTGCGCCAAACCCACGGCGCCCAGCTTGTTCATCCATTCAGAGTTGAACCGTATTTCCGTCCGCTCAGGGTCAAGGATCTTAAAAATCTGCTTCTTATAGGTCGCCGCGTTGGCTTCTACTTCCTCTGGTGTCAAAACCGGACGGGTTTTGTTTTTCCCAGATGGGTCTCCGATCATGCCGGTAAAATCACCGATCAGAAAGATGACTTCGTGCCCCAAATCCTGAAACTGGCGCATTTTGTTGATCAGGACAGTATGTCCCACGTGCAAATCTGGCGCAGTGGGATCGAAGCCCGCCTTAATTCGTAGCGGTTTGCCCTTCTTTAATTTCGCCTCAAGCTCTTCTGCTTTGAGAATTTCATCTGTGCCACGCGCCAATAGCGCCATGTCGTCTGCAAGATTTTGCATTGGTATCCGATTCTAGTCGTTCGAGATAAATAGCCGCACAGAATACCTGAGCAGTTGCGCGCTGCAATACCGGCCTTCAGAAAATTCGACCGATGGCGCATCGCTCTCATTGACGAATCCTTGACGAAACCGTATGTTAGCGGACGTACTGTATAAATTTCAGCCAATCGCATCGTTAAGTATCTGTTAAATATACGAGTATTGATGGGCGAAGCATAAGAATAAGACCTTAGAATGAACGCGAGGATCCACTAGTGGCGCAGACTCCTTATATCCCACCGGATATGAAGCACTTTGATTCGGCTCGTCGAAAGCCCGTTTGGAAGCGTGGTGCGTTTCGAAAAAGACTTAGTGGCGTACGCCGGCCCCAGTTGCGCAAACGCTGGTATGCACTTTCTGCGGCTAGCTTGTGCGGCGTATTGATCTTTGGATTAATGATGGACCGGTCTACCTCTGCGGCCGTGAATCCAGACGTGATGGTTAGCCAAGTGATCGATGTACCAACGATTACACAGGAATTTGCTGGCCTGGAGAATGATGCACCATTTGACGAGACCGCACTTGAGTTAAGTGCTCCAGCCACTCCCGAATTCAACTGGCAAACAGTCACCGTTAAGAAAGGGGAAACCCTGGGCGCTATTTTCAAGCGCAAGGGCCTTTCAGCTCGTACCGTTCACAATGTTGTGCATGCAAGCGACGAAGCAAAACGCCTGGTGAAAATCTTTCCTGGCGATGAGCTGAAGATGGATATTGCCGGGGACGACCAGTTGCGCGCACTGGAATACCAGTTGGATGAGACTAGCCGGCTACGTCTTACGGCTGCAGAAGGCGGGTTTGTCACACAAATTATTGCGGCGGACATTTATACCGAGTTGGCGCAGGCAAGTGGCAAAATAGACGACTCACTGTTTCTGGCAGGGCGTCGGGCTGGTTTGACCGACAAACTCATCATGGATTTGGCTGGTCTGTTTGGTTGGGACATCGACTTTGTGCTGGATATCCGAAAGGGCGACACCTTTCAGGTTATCTACGAGAAAGTCTACCGAGAGGGCGAGTATCTAAGAACCGGCGATATTGTGGCCGCTTCGTTTACCAATCAAGGCAACAAATACGAAGCCATCCAGTTTGAGACCAGCAACGGCAAAGAGTATTTTTCGCCAGATGGTCGCAATATGAAAAAGGCATTCCTGCGTGCTCCGCTCAATTTCCGCTATATCAGCAGCGCGTTCAATCCAAAGCGTTTTCATCCCGTACTCAAGCGCGTAAAGGCGCACAATGGCATCGACTACTACGCGCCGAAAGGCACACCAGTGTACGCATCAGGAAATGGCAAAGTAATTCGCTCTTCCTATAGCAAATACAATGGGCACCATGTGTTTATTCAGCATGGGAACAATATCGTCACGAAGTATCTGCACTTCACCAAGCGTGCCGTAAAGAATGGCGCCCGCGTGAAGCAGGGTGACGTGATTGGCTACGTTGGGGCGACTGGCCTGGCGAGCGGGCCGCACCTGCACTATGAGTTTGTAGTGAACGGCGTTCACCGTAATCCGCGTACCGTAAAGCTGCCCAAGGCTGAGCCTTTGCCTGCAGAGCTGATGCCGCGATTTGAGTCAAAATCTGGAATGATGCTTGCTGAACTTGCCCGACTGGAAACCATACAGGCGGTTGCAGCCACGGAATGACCAGAGAAATATTCGCCGGAGCCATATCCGGCACCAGTGCAGATGGCATGGACTGCGCCATCTGCGAAGTCAGCGCGGATGACATTACAACGCTGAATTTCGACACGCTTGCTTATTCCAAGCAGCTCAAAGCTAAGATCGAGCATTGCATCAACAATCCAGACGCGTTCGGTGTGCGCCAAATTGCCGAACTTGATGCGGAGATTGGCCATCATATTGGACAATCCATCCAAGCATTATTGCAGTCGACAGGTTTGAGACCTGGCCAGGTTCGAGCCATCGGCTCTCACGGCCAGACGGTATATCACCTACCAGAGCATCAGCCAAGCAACTCCCTGCAGCTTGGAAACCCCGCAGTGATTGCAGAGGCTACTGGGATCGATACGGTGGCAGATTTTCGCCGCGGCGACATGGCTGCTGGCGGCCAAGGCGCGCCATTAGCACCACTGCTCCATGCGCGTTTGTTGCGTAGTACAGAAGAAACCCGCGTAGTGCTGAACTTGGGTGGCATCGCAAATATCACCATTCTGCCCGCCCACTCTAACAAGATTTTGGGGTTTGATACTGGTCCGGCCAGCGTCCTGATGGACCTTTGGGCGCAGGCGCATTTTGACCAAGCGTACGATGACGAAGGTCAAATTGCGGCCAGCGGCAAGGTAGATCCTGCCCTGCTTGAATTACTGCTAGGCGAACCCTATCAGCTGGAAAGCCCTCCCAAGAGCACTGGCAGAGAGCTGTACTCAATGCAGTGGCTGACCCCTTACCTTCGCGACAACGAGCTTGAAGCTCAGGATGTTATGGCGACACTGTCGGAATTCACCGCTGCTTCTGTTGCCAATGCCGTTATGCAACACGCTCTGACGGCACGGAGAGTGATAGTGTGCGGTGGCGGCGTGCACAACACCGAGTTAATGCGCCGGATTGCTGACAACCTGGATATTCCGGTAGTACCTGCTTCCAAATATGGCGTGAATCCGGACGCAGTTGAGGCCACTTTGTTTGCCTGGCTGGCACGTCAGCGTGTCTACAAGCAATCCATTGACACTTGCGCAATTACTGGAGCAAGGCATCCTGTCTCTTTAGGCGCAATTTGGAGCTGTTAGTGAGTCCCTTACTGAATCTGTTGTGGTTTCTACTTGGCGGTTTTGCCGTCTTTATCCTGTATGTCCTCGGCGGCCTGCTGCTATGCCTGACCATTATCGGTATTCCGTTTGGCCTCGCGTGTTTCCGCCTCGCCGGGCTGGGAGCAGCACCATTTGGAAAGGAGATAATTGAGAAGAAACCGGAAGGCGGCATCGTGATGGTCCTTCTAAACGTCTTGTGGATATTCTTTATTGGTATTGAACTGGCGATCGTCCATCTGGTACTGGCCCTTATCCTGGGCATCACCATAATCGGCATTCCTTTTGCCTCTCAGCACTTGAAAATGATTCATATGGCGCTCATCCCGTTCGGTTTCACGTATCGGAAT
>CAZVYE010000080.1:13375-14853 GCA_964630895.1 uncultured Gammaproteobacteria bacterium
CATTTTGAGATTATTGCCTAGCAACCAGGTTACACCGGCCCATCAGCCTAGCACCCAAGTTTCAATAACATGGGTACCAGGCAATGCGCGCCAAAGAACGTTCCACCAATAGAACCCTACTTACCGTACTACTGCTTACCACGGCTGCATTTCTGGTAGGCTGCGCCACCAGTCCACATGGGCAACTTTATGCTGCAGTAATTCCGGCACCGGATATGGCTACCGGCGAAGGGTGCGATAAATTTGGAGTTGAGCGCAGCAGCGGGCTGACGATGGTTGCCACCAATCCTGTTTTTAATCCCCAATTCATTAGTACATCTGAAGTAACTGAATATTGCCCGACTTCTGGCAAACAGGCGGTCTGGGGCTGCTATCACCCCAACGGCGACGCTTATATCGTAGGCAAGGACTGGAAAGTGTATTGGCACGAGTGGTGTCACGCAAAACTAGGCCCGGGCCACAAGGCCACGCGTGACGCGCAGAGCGTCTTCCTGATGAAGGAAGCGCATTTGACTCGAATTTAACGGGACGGATTCGATTTAGACGGGCGGCTTGGACACTTGAGAAGGTGCCTGGGCCGCTGTTCCTTTCTCTCGGTCCATGAGCTGATGTTTTTTGTCCAGCTGAATCAGAATCAGGACCAGAACGATTGCCGGAAGCCCCATTACGCCAACCCACAGGAAAAACTCGTAATAACCCACCGCATCGGCAAGCGTACCTGAGAAACCGCCAATTAGTTTTCCAGGTAAATTCATAAGGCTGGAAAACAGCGCGTATTGCGTCGCACTGAAGCCTCTATTGGTCAAGGCAGACATAAATGCGATAAATACCGTACTGGCAAAACCGTTGGAGAAATTGTCTCCCATTATGGTTATCGCAAGCGCCGGTATGCTGTGACCCATGGTGGATAGCCAGGCAAACAGCAAGTTGGTAGATGCAACCAGCACAGCGCCGACAAGCAAATTAGGCAATATGCCAAAACGAGCCACGACGACGCCGCCAGCAAATCCACCAATAATGGTTACAGCCACTCCAAAAACCTTGCTGACACTGGCAATCTCGGATTTGGAAAAACCAAGGTCTATATACAAAGGGTTGGCCATGGCGGCCATGGAAATATCACTGACTTTGTATATCCCGATCACGACCAGCAAAAGTAGCGCGTACCAGCCAAACCGAGAGAAAAATTCAAGAAACGGTCGCACGACGGCATCGTATATCCTGTCTGAAAAAGCTTCCGGCTGGCGCAGTCCATCACCCTCAGAGGAGTTAGCGTCGCTTGCCGTATTGGGCGCGAAAACCACGGCAACCATACCAATAAGCATAAGGCTGGCCATGACCTTGTAGGAAATAGACCAGGAATAGAAGTCCGCCAGGTAAAAAGCACCAGCGCCCGTCGAAATCAGCGCGAGTCGATATCCCAATATATAGGTTGATGCCAGCGCTGCTTGTTTATCATCAGGAGCTACTTCAATTCT
>CAZVYE010000081.1:0-11102 GCA_964630895.1 uncultured Gammaproteobacteria bacterium
GTGGCATGTGCGCGTAGTTGTACAGCGCAAGTCGATCAGGGCGCAATTGCCGCACGTGATCAATGGTCTGGTCAAAACTCTGCAAGCTCTGCAGCGGCAGACCATAGATTAAATCGTAGGATACCGATTGGACCCCCAGGCTGCGGGCCAAACTGGTAAGGTTCTCGATGCATTCAAACGACTGTATCCGATTTACCGCTGCCTGAACTGACGGGTCAAAGTCCTGCACGCCTAGGCTGATTCTATTAACACCCAGTTCGGTTAACAGCCGAAGCTTTTCCGAATCACAGGTTCTGGGGTCAATCTCAACTGAAATCTCGGCAGTGTCGGAAACGTTAAATTGTTTCCGAATGCCTTCCATTAACCGCGTTAACTGCTCGGCCGTCAGATAAGTAGGTGTGCCACCACCCAGATGAATCTGTTGTAGCCGTGCAGCCGGATTCCGCAGGCGCGCGTGCATCTGCATTTCAGCAAGCAAAGCATCCACATAGCGGCCAAACCGGTCCTGACGCCGTGTGACAATTTTGTTGCACCCGCAGTACCAGCACAGGTGTTGACAAAAGGGGATATGTACGTAGAGCGATAAGTCGCGATCATTGCCACCAAACTGCGGATCAAGCGATGTTCTAACCGTCTCGCAGTAATGTGCGCTGGTGAAATCGGACCGAAAATCCGCCGCGGTGGGATAGGACGTATAGCGGGGGCCGTTCACGTCGTATTTCGTGATCAGTGCACGATCAAACTGCACTTGGTACTGATTATCGTTCATAGGTGTCACATGGTCCTTGGGGCTTCAGCTTAGGTGTTAAATGGAACCACCATTACCGGTACGCTGCTGTCATGGATAATGGCCCTAGCCACGCTTCCAACAATGGTGCGCTTGAGGCGAGACATACCACGGCGGCCCACCACAATAGCGAAGGCTTCGAGCTTCTTCGCACCCTCGACCAGTTCATCTGCAGGGTCGCCAAACACCGTCTTTGAGCTTACGGGAATGTCCATGGCGCGGGCGGCGGCTTCTAACGGTGGAAACAGATTCTGCCTGTCGTCTTGCAGCTGCTGGCGCACAGTGCGGCTTCTCTCCGCGTTTTCTTCGAGCGTCTGGAATTGATAAGGCGACCAGTCAATGATGTGCAATAGTTCAATGCGCGCGTCAATTTCCTGGGCCATGTTTATGGCGAAATCCAGCGCCTTCTTGCCGGCCTCGCTGCCGTCTACGCCTACTAACAGGATCTTTTTACTCATTGGGCTTGCTCCGTTGGGTTAGTGGTGAGTGAGACCCTAGCAGACTATTGATAGCAGGGACGTTTACACCGAAATGTGGTGGCTTTACTACCAGGATGTCGCAGCTGAGGGAGTCAATAATTCGCTCAGCCGTGTTGCCAATAAGGAGTCGACTGATGGTTGACCTGGATACTGCACCCATGACCAACAAGTCCGTCTTCTTTTGGTGGCAGTGATTGACGATTTCGTCGCTTGGATTACCAACGTGCAGGGTAACCTCCGCCCCTTCAATACCATGCTGGGTCAGTAGTTCTCCGATCTTTGCCTCTCTGGGTACCAGTTGGTCGGGATCCAATGATGGCGTGGTCAATATGGCTTCCTGCATGCCGCCGGTCCAAAAAACCTGTGGCGTAACCACATTAACCACGTCCAAACTGGCTTTACACTGGTTGGTTACCTGCGCTGCGAAAGCAAGGATCTGGTTGTCTAGCGAGGCGGGTTTGTCATCCACATGCAGTGGATCAATGGCTGCCGTTATTTTCTCGTAGCACATTGGGCGCGTAGTGTGCACCAAGAGCAAGGGTAGCGGGCAATGGCGAATCAGTTCCCAATCATTTTGGTGTAGCCGAAGCGGTCTCCATCCCTCCCGTTCGCTAGCTCGACTGACTAGAAGGCTTGCGCCGTGTTCTGCAGCATACTTGATGAGAGACTGCCAGCCGTTCTCACACCACATGACTGCAGTATCTGCCGCATGCTCTGCAAAGTACTCCTCTGCCAAAGCGGTTAGCTGGCCCTCGCGCGACCGCAGTAACAAGTCGCGGGCTTCCTCTAGCAACATATCGCTGGATGCGCCACCCGCGGCCATGCCAGGATGAAAAACGTTGTGGAACAGGTAGACTTGCGTGTCTGTGTCGGCCAGCTGTAGAGCTGCATCCAGCGCGGGTTGCTCGGCCGAGCCTGGATCGTCGATATGAACAACAAATGTCTGCATGCGCGCAGCCCTCGATAATTGGTTAATTAACAGGGCACACTCTAGAAGAGCAGGCTCGGTTAGTCTGTCCGCTTTTGCGCGCAGTCGACCTTCGGAAAATACGTAGTAGACAAATAACTCCTTATGGCTAAGCTCGATCAAAAAATGCAGGAATTGCTAGACGAAAGCACGGCGGAAGGTTTATTTCAGGCGCTGCTGGATGCCGCGGTTGATGGTGTAGTTGTGATTGACCGGCACGGCTGCATTATGGTGTTCAACAGCAGCGCCCAGAAACTCTTTGGGTATAACGCCGATGAGGTGCTGGGAAAGAATGTCTCCATGTTGATGCCGGAGCCATACCACTCAGCGCATGATGACTATATTGCCCGTTATCACCAGACTGGCGAGCGTAAAATCATCGGTATAGGTCGGGAAGTCACTGCCGTTACCAAAGCTGGCAGAGAGTTTCCAATTGACCTGTCCGTTGGTCAGGCCATGCTACACGGTGAAGCCGTATACGTAGGTTTGATACGCGATCTGCGGCAGCGCAATCATCTGCAGGCAGAGTTGCGCATGGAGCGTCAGAACGTGCGCAATCTGGAACGTACGCTGGCGCATGTGCATCGCACGAGCACGCTGGGAGAAATGGCCGCAGGCATTGCCCATGAGATCAATCAGCCGCTGGCAGCCATTGCTAACTATGCCGACGGCGTACAACGTCTAATCGCACGCCCAGATCTTGAAACCGACAAAGTAGACTATGCGCTTGCTCAGATCGCCAGTCAGGCAAGACGAGCCGGCGCGGTGGTGCAGCGAATTCGCGCGTTGGCAGGCTCTCAAGAAAGCCAATTGGCTCAGGTAGATATTAACCAGGTGATTGAGGAGGTCATCGATCTGGCTCATCTGGAATCGAGAGAAAGTGGTGCAGAAATCGCACTGGATTTAGACGACAATTTACCGGAAATCATGGTGGATGCGATTCAGATCCAGCAGGTATTGCTAAATCTGCTGCGAAATGGACTAGAAGCTATTTTGACCCGTTCGCAGGCTGATAAGGGGCTCAGAGTAGAGAGTAAGCTGGATGATGAGCATGTGGTGGTAAGTGTGGTGGATCACGGTAGCGGGGTCAGCACGGCTAATGTAGCAACCATTTTCGACCCCTTCGTCACGTCCAAGCCTGGGGGGTTAGGTGTGGGGTTGTCTATTTGTGCATCCATCATTCGCAATCACGGGGGCAAGTTGTGGCATGAGGACAATCCCGATGGCGGCAGCATCTTCAAATTTTCCATACCCACAGGGCGAGACTAAGCATGCAAGAAAATGCGCAGCAAATTTATGTCGTAGACGATGATCCCGCTGTTCGAGACTCAATCATGTTCTTGTTGGACACAGTCGGTCTGCAGTCGCAGGCATTTGCCGATGCGTCCAAATTTTTAGACAGCTATGGTGGCGGCGCTGGCGTGCTCATTCTGGATGTGCGTATGCCGGGAATGAGCGGCCTGGATCTGCAGGATGAGTTAGCCAGGCGCAACTGGAACCAGTTGGCCATCATCTTTATATCGGGTCATGGCGATATTCCCATGGCCGTCGAAGCACTTAAGAAAGGCGCAACCGACTTTATTCCCAAACCCTTCCGCGACCAAGAACTGCTGGACCGCGTGCAGGCGGCATTGGCGCTCAGTGAAGAACAGGCAGACTCTCTGGCTCAGGCAGAAAGCATTCAAACCAACGTGCAGTCACTGACCCCCCGCGAGGACGAAATCATGCGTTTGGTTGCGCAAGGGAAAGCGAACAAAGTGATTGCCAGCGATTTGAATATCAGCCAGCGAACCGTGGAAATCCATCGTGCGCATGTGATGGAAAAAATGCAGGTGCGTTCGCTAGCGGAATTAGTAAAGAACCTGCATCTCATAAATTATCTTGATTAGGTTTGAAGTAGATGCAGCTCAATTTTCAAGAACAAGGGGCAGGGCCAAATCTGGTTATCGTGCATGGCTTGTTCGGATCATTATCCAACTGGCGCAGTATTGCCAAAGCGCTTGCGAATGACTTTCGTGTTCTTACGGTTGATCTAAGAAATCACGGAGACTCGCCGCACAACGCACATATGGATTATCCAGCTATGGCAAAGGATTTGCGTGCCTTCATCAACGAGCACGCAGATGGCGCGGCGCATGTGGTGGGCCACAGCATGGGCGGCAAGGCAGCGATGACGCTGGCGCTGGAGTTTCCAGGCGCGGTGAAGAGTATGGTGGCGGTGGATATCGCTCCGGTTACATATTCCGGCGGGTTTCGTCGCTACACCCGCGCCATGCGCGCTCTAGACTTAAGTCGGATTGGGTCGCGCAGCGACGCCGACGCTCAGCTTAGCTCAGATGTTCCAGAGCCCGGCGTGCGAGCGTTCTTGCTACAGAATCTGCGGCGTGAGGGGGATGACTGGCGCTGGCGCATTAATCTTCCGGTCATTGCTGACGCCCTGGAAACCATTTCCGCCTTTCCCGATATGCTGCCCAAACGGTACGACGGCGCAGCGCTTTTCTTACATGGGGGCGAGTCGGACTACGTGACCAGCGATCATTGGCAGCAGATTGTGCAGTATTTTCCGCGCTCCAAGCGAGAATGCATTGACGGCGTAGGCCACTGGCCCCACGCGGAAAAACCCGACGTTGTTATTGCTGCGCTGCGGGATTTTCTGCTGAACCAAAGCTAGCTGCGCTCCGCGCGGATCAAATTGCCAATCTCGGGCACTTAGGCACGCTCGGTTACCTGAATAGGTCACTGGCGAACAAGTAATCCAGGATCTAAACGACAACGGAGCATGGAGCTAAAGTGTCGCCACAATTTTCTACAAACGCTGTAGCCCGTGGTCAGGCTGCGGCAGCGCTGGGCGGATCGTTATTCTTGTCCCGGCTATTTAAATAGAGCAAAAACAGCACAACAATAACGTTGAAGAACAAACCCATAAAGAACCACAGCCAGGCATTTCGTCCAACATTTTGGGCCCAGAGCGCGCAAAATGCGGCAAACAGGAAAAGTACCAAGCCTGCGCGTGCGGCATCTTCTCTGAGATCTTTAAGTTCGGTTTCTTGATCGTTTATCTGCTGCTCTAGAGCCTGGACCCGGCATTCCAGTCGCTCACCGCAGTCTGCAGCAAACGCACGCTCAGGGATTAGAATTAGACTAATGACCAGGAATAACGTTAGAGGCCAGATCAATAAGAGCCTGTTTGCGTGGACGGAACGCCCCGTATATTGAAGGTATACCATGTAAAAATTCCCCTGATTTACACGTATGGCAGTCAGCGTACATTGTTTGGCGCGGTTTGAATAATGCCAATCGATATAGCTGGATGTGTATGGGGAGCGGTGCTGCTAGCGGCACTGCTAACGAGGGTGCAGTTCATATGCCCGATATGGGCAATTGTTTCAAACAACAGGGTGGGACGGCTAGATACAAAAAAGGCGACCCAAAGGCCGCCTTTTTCGCCGCGAATATCTCGCTTTAGACTAGCGCTTCATTGCATCAAAGAACTGGTCATTGGTTTTCGTCGCTTTGAGCTTGTCGATGACAAATTCGATAGCGGCCAGCTCGTCCATGGAATGAATCAGCTTGCGCAGAATCCAGGTTTTCTGCAGCTGCTCCTCGTCGATAAGCAGGTCTTCGCGGCGCGTGCCGGAACGGTTGATGTTGATGGCAGGGTAGATGCGTTTTTCGGTAATGCGTCGGTCCAGGTGGACTTCCATATTACCGGTACCCTTAAATTCCTCGTAAATGACTTCGTCCATTTTTGAGCCAGTGTCTACCAGCGCGGTGGCCAAAATGGTCAAGCTGCCACCTTCTTCCACGTTTCGCGCAGCACCAAAAAAGCGCTTGGGCTTCTGTAACGCATTGGCATCAACACCACCGGTAAGTACCTTGCCCGAAGACGGCACCACGGTGTTATAGGCGCGCGCCAAACGGGTGATAGAGTCGAGCAACACCACGACGTCGCGTTTGTGTTCCACCAGGCGCTTGGCTCGCTCAATTACCATCTCTGCTACTTGTACGTGTCGCGAGGCTGGTTCATCGAATGTTGAAGACACCACTTCTGCGTTCACGGAGCGTGCCATTTCGGTGACTTCTTCCGGCCGCTCGTCGATGAGCAAAATGATCAGATAGGATTCCGGATGGTTGGCAACGATGCTCGCCGCGATGTTCTGCAGCATCATGGTTTTACCAGCCTTCGGTGGAGAGACGATCAATCCGCGCTGCCCTTTCCCGATGGGCGAAATCATGTCGATGATGCGAGCGGTCAGATCTTCGGTAGAGCCGTTGCCGCGTTCCAGCGTAAATCGATCTCTCGGGAACAGCGGAGTCAGGTTCTCAAACAGAACCTTGTTCTTAGCGCCTTCGGGCTTCTCAAAGTTGATTTCCTCAACTTTTAGCAGGGCAAAATAGCGTTCGCCGTCTTTTGGTGGGCGAATTTTGCCAGCCACGTTGTCGCCGGTGCGCAATCCGAACCGACGAATCTGGCTTGGAGAGACATAAATGTCATCGGGGCCTGCCAAATATGAGGCATCGGCAGATCTGAGGAATCCGAATCCATCCTGCAGAATCTCTAAAACCCCATCGCCATAAATCGATTCGCCGCTCTTGGCGTGGTTTTTTAGGATTGAAAAGATCAAGTCCTGTTTGCGGGCGCGAGACACCCCATCGATGCCACGTTCGCGGGCAATTTCGTTAAGTTCGGTAGCGGTTTTCTTTTTAAGCTCGGTAAGATTCATGCGTTGCCTCGCGAGGCCCTTTGCTAAACAGCGATTTTGATTGAAGTTTTTTGTCTAAAGATTTTTGACGCAGGTTGAGTGCGTCGAAACTACAAAAGAATTGGAAATAGCCCGCTGGATTTCAGCTCAGAATTGCGAAAGAGTTAAATCATGTGCTCCACAGATATCGCCAAATGGCCCTCGCCCATTGGGGAAATCATTGAAACGTGGAGTTGCGAATCTCGCCTGCGGGTTGTTCTATACTCAAGATGAGCGAAAGTTATCACGATCAAGGGACCGGGTCTAGCCTAAGCGCTCAAGTTCACAAATTATGTAGATCAAATTCTGTCGGCCCGCGTCCAATATGGCCGCGCAGGGCCTTCACACGGGCCGCCAGAGCATTAATGTTTTTTGACCCTTAGGCGATTGCGGCGTCAACGAATTGAGAAAGCTGTGCTTTGTTGACCGCGCCAACTTTGGTCGCTTCGACGTTGCCATCTTTGAAAATCATCAAAGTAGGAATGCCGCGGACACCATATTTCATGGGAGTCTGCTGATTGCTTTCAACGTCCATCTTGACCACTTTTACCTGATCGCCATAGTCATCAGCCAGCTGGTCCAATACCGGAGCGATCATCTTGCATGGGCCACACCATTCTGCCCAAAAATCTACCAATACCGGCCCGTCGCAGTTTAATACTTCGGTTTCAAAGTCACTGTCGCTTACATGTACGATTCGATCGCTCACTGTAAAGATCTCCTAATTTCGTTTGTGCGATACACGCATTTGGCGGTGCAGCATACTGCACAAATTTTGCGCAATTGCCTGCTTGCGCTACACTGCGCGCCGCATTCTGGCTTAAATGGGCGTGTATCTCACAGTTTCAAGGGTGAGGCGCCAACATAATGTGAGGCTACCACCGACCGGCCATCAATTAACCACTATCAGGTCGAACCCAAAGCGGACAATATGACAGCAACCGACTCTGCACTAACCCCCACATTTTCCTCTCGAAAATTTTCCGAGTTTGATCTCCACCCCAAGCTCAAACAAAGCCTGGACGAAGCCGGGTTTGTACAACTGACGCCTATTCAGGCGTTAAGTTTGCCACATGCTCTTGCAGGGCGCGACGTTGCCGGCCAGGCGCAAACCGGCACAGGCAAAACCGGGGCGTTCTTAATTGCCGCCTTTCAGCGCTTGTTAAACAGTAACGATGAAGAGCGCTTAGCCGATCCTAATCCAAAGGCGGTGATATTGGCGCCGACCCGGGAGCTGGCTATCCAAATCCACAAAGATGCAGAGGCATTGGGTAAGCACACCAATTTGCGGCTTGCACTGGCTTACGGTGGTATCGACTACGAAAAGCAGCGCCGATCGTTGGCGGACGGTTGTGACATTCTGATTGGCACCCCGGGTAGAATTATTGATTACTTCAAGCAGCGCGTATTCCACTTCAAACATACCGATGTGGTGGTGTTGGACGAGGCCGATCGCATGTTCGATTTAGGCTTCATTAAGGATATCCGCTTCCTGCTGCGGCGTATGCCACACCCGGAAAAGCGCTTGAATATGCTGTTTTCTGCAACGCTTTCGTATCGGGTTACGGAGCTTGCGTACGAGCATATGAATGATCCCGAGCGAGTCGAAGCAGAAACGGAAAGCGTGACTGCGGATAGAGTGGAACAGAAAGTCTACTTTCCCGCGAATAACGAAAAGCTTGGTTTGCTCATTGGTCTGTTGAAAAAGATTGACCCCAAACGCACCATGATTTTCAGCAATACAAAAGCAGGAGTCGATTTGGTTGCCAGGTATCTGGAAGGCAATGGCTTTAACGCGGCAGTGCTGTCAGGAGATGTACGACAGAAGAAACGCCAGTCCCTGCTGGCAAAGTTTCATGCGGGCGAGCTAGACATATTGGTGGCCACAGATGTGGCAGCGCGGGGGCTGCATATTCCGGACGTGAGCCACGTATTCAACTACGACTTGCCGCAAGATCCAGAAGATTACGTGCATCGGGTTGGGCGCACGGCGCGCTTGGGTACTACCGGTGACGCAATTAGCTTTGCCTGTGAAGATTCCGCGTTTTACCTTCCGGAAATCGAGGCGCTTATCGAGCAAAGCATTGCGGTTGAGTCAGTGTCGCAGGATATGCTGGCCGAGTTGCAGCCACCAGCACATGCCAAACGCAAGCCGGGGCGGGGTGGCAAACCAAAGCGAGGCAAGGGGTCAGGGCGGCCACAGGGCAGCAAACATCAAAATGCACAGGCAGATGGCGAAGGAGCGGCTAAGAAAAAACGCCGTCGGCGCCGTCGGCGCAAGCCCAGTGGTGGTGACGCGAGCGGCAGTAATAATCAGTCATCTAACGGCGGCGAAAACTAAATCCATTTATTTTTCCTCAATATTCAAGCCTAACGCGCATTTTTCTGATACATTCTGTTAGACGCAAATGCGCCGCTCAACAGATTGACTGTCAAACAGATGTCTGTGCGAGCAGGATTACGCGGCGTCCCTGGATAATGGAGCGGCCGTAGAGCCGGCGGGATACCGAAAACGGATGACAGGCGAAGACAATAATCAGCGGATGTTGCGTGCCGGCGGCTGGATGCTGCTAGCCCTATGTGTCGGTTTTGCAATCTGGCAGGCTTCCAATCTGGTGCTGGTCTTGCTCGAACCCACGCCCCAGCCAGGCGCACTGCTTACTACCTCCAACACAAATCCTGAGGATCGGGTGCCCGTGGCGAGCGCCGCTGATTACCATTTGTTTGGTCAAAGTAATGCTATTGATATTCCTATTACGGCATTTGCAGCTCCCGAGACGACTTTAGACCTGACCCTGATGGGTACGGTTGCCGCCCCAGATCCTAAAGAAGGTTTTGCCATCATTGCGGATGGGGAAGGCGGTGAGGGTTACTACAGCGTCGGCGACGATATTTTAAGTCAGGCAGAAGTCCATGAAGTCTACTCAAACCGGGTGATTCTCAATCGCTCTGGTGTGTTGGAAACCCTCAGCCTGCGTGAAGATAAGCTCGACACCGAACCTACTCAGCGGACAGTCCGAAGCAGACCGCAAAGCAACCAATCCAATCGCGGCAGGCAGCCTGTGGTGCAATCCGGCCCCAACAATCAAGTGGCTGCTGGCCCTGCGGCCGTCGACTGGTCAGCGATTAAGTCGCAAAAGATTGATACTGCCAAGCTGGCTTCACAAATACGGGCTATTCCCTTTTCTGAGAATGGCAAGAACATTGGCGTTCGCCTGCAGGCTGGACGTGATGCCAAGCTGATGCAACAGCTTGGATTGCAACCCAATGATGTGGTGACAGCGGTCAACGGAATCCCATTAGATGATCCCAAACGCAGCTTTGAGCTGATGCGATTGCTTAACTCAGAAACCAGTTTTAACGTCAATTTGCGCAGAAATGGGCGCGATATGACGCTAAATATCAACCTCAACCAATGACGTAAGCGGTGCAATGATAAAGACCTCACGTATGCGATTGAAGACACTATCCCTGCTGCTGGCGCTGAGTGCAGCGTTGACCACTACCGCAGGATGGGCACAGCACCAACTGAATTTGCAAGACGCGCAAATTCAAACGCTCATCGGCACCGTGGCAGAGATCACCAACAAGAATTTTGTAATCGATCCGCAGGTGCAGGGGACGGTTAATGTCATCTCAAATAAAGACATGAACGCAGATGAAATTTATGATCTGTTTTTGTCTATTTTGAAGGTGCACGGTTACGCCGCGGTTCCAAGCGGTGACTTTATCCGCATCGTTCCAGATGCTGTGGCTCGCCAAGACAGCATTATGACTTCAGGTGGTCGGCAGCGCCTGGGCGCAGACGATCTGGTCACGGAGGTTATCGAACTCAAATACGTTTCCGCTGCGGAAATGTTCCCACTGCTGCGCCCGCTGATTCCTCAGAATGCGCAGATGGTGGCCCACGAGAGCAGTAATTCTCTGGTAGTCAGCGATCGAGTTGGCAACATAGCGCGTCTGCGTGACATCGTGCGACGTATTGATACGGCTAATCAGGACGAATTGGAGTTAATTCCTTTGCAGCATGCCAGTGCGGCTGAGGTTGTGCGCATGCTGGAGTCGCTGAATGGGCCGCAGGCCGCTGGTGCCGGGCCATCTAAGGCCAAGGCAGTGGCAGATGAGCG
>CAZVYE010000081.1:11202-14594 GCA_964630895.1 uncultured Gammaproteobacteria bacterium
GCCATTTATCGCACGCTGCAAAGCGTGGTGCGGCAGCTGGACATTCGACGCCAGCAAATTCTGGTAGAAGCAATCATTGCAGAAGTCTCAGATGATTTGACCAAGGAGCTGGGCGTGCAGTGGCAGTCTACTTCCCTGGATAGCTTGAGCGACAGCGGCGTGGTCGGTGGCACATCCTATCCAACCAATAACGGTCAGGGTCCTGGAATTTTGGGCTTGGGGCTGGGTGCTGATGGCAGTGGATTAGGCGCGCTGGGTGCACTGGGTTCGGGCCTGACCTTAGGCTATCTGGCCGGCACCATCACGATTGGGGATATGGAAATTGCGCAGCTGGGCGCATTGGTTCGAGCCTTGGATGCGAATGCCGATACCAACGTGCTGTCTACGCCCTCAATCGTTACGCTGGATCATCAGGAGGCGCTGATTAATGTTGGTCAGGAAGTGCCATTCCTTACCGGGCAATTTACCAATACAGGTGCCAACAACTCTTCAGTTAATCCGTTTCAGACCATCGATCGCAAAGATGTCGGTTTGAAGTTGAAAGTGGTTCCTCACGTCAACGAAGGTGACACCATCATTCTGGATATCAATCAAGAAGTCTCCAGCCTGATCGGGCAGAGTGGTGCTGTAGATTTGATTACCAGCAAGCGCGAGTTGGCTACCACAGTGATGGTCCCGGATGGGGGCATGCTGGTATTAGGTGGTTTGATTGACGAGACCATCAACGAATCTATTAATAAAGTGCCTGCGTTGGGAGATATTCCGGTTGTGGGCAACTTGTTCAAATACCGTTCTGCGCGCAAAGTTAAACGCAACCTGATGGTCTTTATCCGTCCCCGTATATTGCAAGAGGGGCCGGAAGCGAATGCAGTGACTCAGGGGCGCTACGACTACATGCGACAAGTGCAGCAGGCAGAACGCGATAAATACGAAGGCCTGCTCAAAGTAGAAGACTTGCCGCTGTTGCCGACAGCCAGTGATTTGTCGGCGGATCAGCCGCCGCAGCAATAACCGTCCATGCAGAAACCTGAACGGCCCAGTTTTGGCTTCGCCAAGCGCAATGGCGCTACGCTATTGCGTTGGGATGGTGATGTTGCGGAAGTAGCCGTACGTGACGACTGCAATCCCCGCACCATTGTCGAACTGAAGCGGCATCTGAACGCTACGCTGCGACCCAAAAAATACTCTGCCAAGGAGTATGAGGAAGTTCTTCAGCAGCTCTATCAGCATGGTGATGATGACGCCACGCAAATGGCGGCTGATCTTGGCGACGAAATGGATCTTGCCGAACTGGCAGATGCGTTGCCTGAGCCCGAGGACTTGCTGGAGAGCGAAGACGACGCGCCCATCATTCGATTGATTAACGCGTTGCTGACCCAGGCGGTCAAAGAAGGTGCTTCTGATATTCATATTGAGCCTCTTGAGCATCGACTGCTGGTTCGGTTTCGCGTAGACGGCACGCTGCGAGAAGTAATAGCCCCAGAACGTCGTCTGGCACCGTTAGTGGTGTCGCGCATAAAAGTCATGGCCAAACTGGATATTGCCGAGAAGCGATTGCCGCAGGATGGACGCATCTCGCTACGCATTGCTGGACGTCCGGTTGATGTGCGGGTTTCGACCATTCCATCAGGACATGGCGAACGCGTGGTGCTGCGCTTGCTGGATAAACAGGCAGGTCGACTGGATCTGAAACAGCTGGGCATGAGTGAAGAGCCCGAGGCCTTACTGGAACACCTTATTCACCGGCCCCACGGAATATTCTTGGTAACCGGCCCTACGGGCTCGGGTAAAACCACTACTTTGTACGCCGCATTGAGCCGATTGAATGATCGCAGTCGTAATATAATGACGGTGGAAGACCCCATTGAATATTACATCGACGGGATCGGTCAGACTCAGGTTAACCCAAAAGTAGACATGAGTTTCGCGCGCGGATTGCGTGCGATTTTGCGTCAGGATCCCGACATCGTCATGGTGGGTGAGATTCGCGACCTGGAAACGGCACAGATAGCAGTACAGGCAAGTTTGACCGGACATTTGGTGCTGTCTACCTTGCACACCAACAGCGCCATAGGCGCAATGACACGTTTGCGTGATATGGGCATAGAACCATTTTTGCTCGCGTCCAGTTTGGTGGGCGTACTGGCCCAGCGCCTGGTGCGCGTGCTGGATCCAGCAACCAAGCAGGCATACGCTCTTACCAAGAGTGAGGCGGCGGCCTTGCAACAGCCGGATGCAGTGGGTCAGACGGTGTATCGTGTGGATCGCGATCGACTGGAGCGCGGTACCGGCTACCAGGGCCGAAGCGGTATCTATGAGTTAATTGGCATAGACGAAACGTTGCGTCAGCTGATTCATGATGAGCAAGGCGAGCACGCCATTAAATCTCACGCAAGAGAACGCTACCCCAGTATGCTGGAAGACGGCTGGCAGAAAATTCTCGCAGGTGTCACTTCGGTGGAAGAGGTTTTGCGCGTCATCACGTCAGATCAGACGCCAGGGCAATGATGGTCTGGCAGCGCTACCGCTTCGATCGATTCAATGCCATGCAATGTAGGCATCAGAGCTAATGGCCGCTTACGAATATCAGGCGTTGGATCAGCGCGGCAAGATGCGCAAGGGTGTGGAGCAGGGCGATACGGCCCGGCAAATCCGACAAACGCTGCGAGAACGCGGACTTCATCCTATCGAAGTTACGGCGATCACCGAAGCGACCAAGTCTGCGCTGCCGATAAATCGGCGATCCATCAGTATTGCCGAGCTCGCGCTGTTTCTGCGGCAGCTGGCGAGTTTGGTTGCGGCTGGTCTGCCGCTGGATGAAGCCCTTGGCACTTTGGCCGATCAATCCGAGAAGGCTTCGGCGACTCGCATCATGGCGGCGCTGCGGGCGCGAGTCATGGAAGGCCATACGCTGTCGGATGGCATGGCTTCCTTTCCCAGAGCGTTCCCTCCGCTTTACCGGGCTACGGTTGCAGCCGGCGAGCAATCGGGCAAGCTCGAGCAGGTTCTGATGCGATTGGCGGACTACGCAGAAGAAAGAGAAGCGCTGCAGCGTAAGACGGCTTTGGCTTTTGTCTACCCAATCATTCTGGCGGTTGTAGCGGTAGGCGTTGTGACCGGGCTGCTCACTTATGTGGTACCGCAAGTAATCCAGGTGTTCGATTCGCTGGATCAGACGCTGCCCCTACCAACTCGAATTCTTATTGGTCTTTCCGATTTCTTGCGGGCCAATGGCTGGTGGATTTTGATTGGAGTTGTGCTTGGGGTGATGGCCATAGTCGCCGCAATGCGTGTGGACTGGATTCGGTTTTCCTGGCATCAAATCAAACTGCGGCTACCGGTTATTGGGCGCTTCAGCAAAGCCTCTCAGTCAGCGCAATTCACACGAACGC
>CAZVYE010000082.1:0-14344 GCA_964630895.1 uncultured Gammaproteobacteria bacterium
CTCCATGAAGCTCAGCAATAGTCTGGCAGAGGGCAAGTCCCAAACCGGAACCTCTTGCCATGTTTTCTTTACCACGATAAAACGGCTCAAATACGCTGTGCCAATTTTCTTCTCTGATACCTATGCCGTTGTCGCCAACCCTAATACGTAATGGGTCGTCACGATAGACGTCTATTTCAACGCAAGCTTTTTGCGCCTGGTTATATTGCGTTGCGTTGCGCAGCAAATTGGCAAACAGAACGGTAAGCAGCTGATGATCTGCGTTGAACTCAATATCAAGCTCTCGTGACGCAATGAGTTTGAGCGGTCTTTCCGTACTGGACTGCACTTGTATCACCGCATTATTGACCGTTTCCATTAGTGATTGACTGGTTTTAACCAGATTAATCCGGCCTTGTCCAAATCGATTGAACGACAGGATGTTTTCCACCAGTTGGGTCATGCCATCTACGTCACGAATAATACGATCCGGATAGCGCTGAAATTCCGATGCATCGTTCAATCTGCGTTGCAGGGTCTCTGCCTGTAATCGCATGGACGCCAGTGGGGTTTTAAGCTCATGAGAAACTGCTGCCACAAAGTCCGCTTTAAGATCCAGAAACTGCTGGCGTCGCCTCTGATTCCAGACAAGCATGGCGATCGCGAGGACAAACAGCGCAACACACAGTATGTTCAAACCGGTTTTGTAGCGAAGGCGTTGATCAATTTGTCGGGCCTGGTCACGCCAGCGAGGCGCATCGATCAGCAGGTGAACTTGAGTAGAAGTAAAGTCCTGTAAACCGGTGGGTCGAAAGCCTTTGAATTCAATCTTCAGGTTATCTGCAACGGCCTTGGCCCGATCGGCCAGTTCGCTCCAGTTCACCCGAAACCCAAGTAAGTCTCCGGGCTCTGTGGGTTTTACATACCACTCGCCGTGCTCGATAAATGTGGGTTCGGTGAGCGCTGCAGGTACTGCCAGCTCCTGGGACTCCAGTTTTTGCATGGCTTCCCAGGCAGAATCCCAAAACGCATAGTCCGCACTGATTTCATCCAGAGCCATGGTTAGACGGCGGAAATCCAGGTCCGACATTGCTCCGCGATGATCCAGCAGTATCTGGCGAAGTGGCGGAATTGTTGTTTGCAGTTCAGCAACGGGTAAGCCGTCTTTGATCTCTGCCGCCATTAGCGCCCGGGTTGGTTTCGCGTCCTGATGCAGTTTGGCAATAGTGGCCAATCGTTGGGGCAATTCCATGTTTACTGGCTGCTGGAACGCGGCGCGATGAATCGCCAGTTCCCGATAGGCTTGGGTAATCTGGGTTTTATCTTCGATATCGATGGCGTTGAACAATTTGCCCATAAGCTGGGTGCGCATGCTCGCGGGACCAGTTTCGGTGTTGCTCACCGGGATCGGTCGCCGAGCTTCCAGCAGACGCTGGTACTGATTGTAAAGTGGCGTTGTGGCGGCTGCCGTTGCTTGAAAAGTTGGCGGCAACGTTTGCGTTCCTTGCTGGACATATAAAAGATCGCCGGTCCAGTAAACGGGCTGCTCTCGACTCTCGGCGAGTTCAATTTTTGCCAGCTGCCAGCGATCATCCAGGTAGTTTTCTATGGCGTCCAAAACCGCACCCTGGGCAATGGTAGTTTCCCGCGTCAAACGGCTGCGGTCCTCCTTTGCCTCTTGCAAGAACAACAGCTGCAGCGATATCACCACTGTGAGCAAAACGATCAAACCAGTGGCTAATACCAGCCACTGGCTCAAACGAAAGGTGTTATGCAAGCGGGTCATAGATACCTTTACTGTAGAACGGGTATTTCATCATTGCTCGCGTATTCGGTTGCCGGCCAGTCAAATTCTCGCTTATCCAGGCGCTTGGCGGAGGCCAGCATTTGATCAAACTCGCCAAAACCGCTCTGCGTGCGGATTGAGTCTGGCATTATTCTGAGGATGTCTTCCACATCCGCATAGCTCAGATTTCGCGCCCAGTAAGAGCCTCGCAGTTTTTCTGCTAAGACGGCGGCAGCTACCGCCAGTTTTGTTGACGACATGGCAAACTGAAAGTCCGGGCGAATAATGTCAGCGTTCAATCTGTGCTCGACCAATTTTGACCGTGCTTGTCCTGGTTCTTTGTAGCGCAGCCGGAATGTTCCCATGGATTGCCAGCTGTCGGCGAGCTTAATCTCGTAAATGGCGGTAACGGCGTGTCCAGATCCTATTTCGCCTGCGTCTTTTCGATCGTTGGCAAAATCGGCGTTCTCCAAATGGCGATTTTCGTATCCTAACAGGCGATACTCGCTAACCGCATTGGGGTCAAATTCCACCTGTATTTTTACATCCTCGGCGATGGTTTGGAGTGTTCCAGTCATGTTCTCTACAAATACGCGGTCGGCTTCTTCTGGTCGATCAACGTAGTAGTAGTTGCCGCCGCCCAGTTGCGCCATCTGTTCCATCAGCACGTCATTGTAATTGCCCATGCCAAAGCCAATGGTAGTGAGATGAATGCCCTTTGCGGCCTCATCACCGATGAGCTTTCGAATCTGCTCGGCATTGGTCGCAGGTCCCACGTTGGCAACCCCATCAGAACACAGGATGATTCGATTGATTTTATGTTTTGCAAATTTCAGTTTGGCCTGCTCATATCCCAGCATCACGCCAGCAGCCGCGTTGGTGGATCCGTTGGTGCCAAGACCATCGATTACCGCCAGTATTTTGTCCTGCTGATTGGCAGAGGTAGGAGGCAGCTCTACTCGAGCGTTGGTTCCGTATGTGACTATGCTAATCGTGTCCCGGGCATTCATTTGGTACGCCAGCATACTCAGCGATTCCTTTACCTGCTCCAGGCGATTCTCCGCCGACATGGATCCCGAGACATCGATGACAAATACCAGATTGGCCGGCTTGCGCTGGGCGGCGCTGACTTCTTTGCCTTTCAGCCCCAACAACAGCATGTGGTAGCCAGGACGGGTTGGAGAGGGAAACGCTTCGGCGCTGACGGCAAAGGTGCCGCGCTGGGGCGCTGGATAGTTGTACTCAAACGCGTTAACAAACTCTTCCACGCGAACAGATTCCGGCGGCGGCAATACGTCTCGGCTCAAGTAATTACGCGCCATGGTGTAGGACCCGCGATCTACATCGATGGAGAAGGTGGAAACTGGTTCGACCCGTGTATCGATACTCGGATTCACGCCATAGTGCTGAAACTGCATGCCCACAATGGGCTCTTCGTCTATCACCGGCATGTCGCTCACACCGCCTATCATCTGTCTACTCGCCTTATGGCGGAATAGACCCCGATAGTCTTCTAGCACTTTCCCGGTCGCTAAGTTTTTTGGAGTTGTAAATTCATCGGGAGAAGAGACACCGGTGGTTTCATTGCCTGGTGCGCGTTCTCGCTGAATAACAAACACCGGGCTGGCACTTTCAATATCCGCGCGCTTGATGCGGCTGCCGGTGACTTCGATCCGATCCAGCTCAGCTGATTGCCCAGCCGCTTCCGGCTTGGCGTAGTGCTCGGTTGCGCAACCAGCCATGATAATGCTGGCAGCGACGGTCATCCCCAATCCCGTTCGGTAAACTTTTGTGTTCATCATCTCGTCCTTTTAATGCCCGGTGTTATTGTCTTCCGTTTCAACAGCTAGACCATCATCACGGCTAAATGGTTTTGTCATGATTTGGTCATGAAGCCCTAGCGTCCAGGAGTTTCCATAAAAAATGCCAGCAAACGTGGTGTCTAGAACGGCTCTAATCATCCTGGCTCTAGTGCTGCTCACGGGATGTGCAGTGCGCTCGAATTTGAGTTCGCCCCAGGCTGATACCCGTATTGAATTGCAGTTGCGTGAGTTTGAAATGCTGCCGCATAGCGATTTGTTTGCGGCGACCAGCGCCGGTAATTTTGCATTTGCTGCGCATGCGCCGAGCTACGACAGCATGTATGGGCTGATTCCCTTAAAAATTAATAAGGGATTTCTGATTATGGATCTGGTGTTTTTTCCTCCAGCGATCCTGCTCAATTTGCGTGGCATGTATGCCTATTACGATTTTGATTTGGCGCAAGGAATGGTTCGCTATCGCCAGTCAGTGCGTGATCCCTGGCAAACTTATGTGCCTACAACAGCCGACGCAGAGGTCGCGCGCCATCGCCTGGAGGCCGATTATTTGCGCTAAGTAGAACGATATCTGACGCAAGGCGCCTGGATTGGGGAGCTCAGATTGGACTGGCCAGCCACGTGAATTTTTGTCAAACCAGTAAGATAATGCCTATGGTGGGGGTAGGGAATGTGCAAAACATCATCTTTTTCTCTTGAGAAATAGGGCAAACTGGCGCATCGTTGGTGCAAACAGCAGAACGTGCCTATGTTAGTTAGAGCTCTTTCCATACTGATTCTGTTAACCGCTTGCTACGCACAGGCCGAGCAAGCAGTTGATACCGTTGTACCTGCGCGCACACAGCTTTCTTTGGATGACATGCGGACTTTCGCAGAAGTTTTTGCGCACGTTCAACGCGATTACGTGGAATCTGTAGACGAGCACGCGCTTATGGAAAACGCTATCCGCGGCATGCTTGCCGATCTGGATCGGCATACGGTTTATCTCAATCCCGAAGAACTTGCCGAGCTGAACGCGGAAACCACCGGCCAATATGGTGGCATTGGCATTCAGTGGGTGTGGCAAGACGATGAAATGTTTATTACTGCGGTCAATCCAGGCGGACCCGCCGAAGACGCTGGCATTCTCGAAGGTGATGTGGTCGTGGCCATTGAGGATATACCGGTCGACCCTTCTAAGATGGATTTGATTCAGTCAGTGCGCGGTCCGGAAGGAACATCTATCAACCTCACCATTGCCACCGGTGCCATCCAGCGCAGCGTCACTCTTATCCGAGAAATTGTGCAGATTGAGAGCGTTTCTTATGAGCTGTTTGCTGGCGGGATCGGTTATATAGAGATTGCCAACTTTCAAAACAATACTGGCAACAGCGCGCGAGACGCTTTGGAGCAGTTGGAGGAATCGTATGGCTCTCGGTTAAACGGCTTGGTGCTGGATTTGCGCGGTAATCGCGGCGGCGTCCTTTATGCGGGTGTTTCGGTTGCGGATTTGTTTTTAAAGCGTGGCAAAATTGTTTCAACTGCGGGCCGGGCTGAAGGCACCGGTATGGAATACGAAGCCAGCGCTCCGGACGGCATGCACGGCGCACCTATTATCGTTTTGGTGGATAGAAATACCGCTTCTGCGGCTGAAATCGTCGCCGGTGCATTGCAAGATCACGGTCGCGCAACTTTGTTAGGTGAAACCACTTACGGCAAAGCTTCCGTTCAGAACGTCCTGCCGTTGTCCAACGGCGGCGCTATTAAGATAACCACCTCTCGCTACTACACACCGTTGGGTCGATCGATTCAGCCTGACGGCATCATCCCGAACTTAGCCGTTGATACGCCGCAAAAGGAAGATGCCTTACGTATCGTTGTTGACGGCGACCCACAGCTGCATGAAATTGCGCAGGAGGATTATCCTTTGTATCGCGCATTAAGCATGTTGCACTCGCTGGCGAAAAGCCCCTGACATGAACCGCTGTATGATCTGGTTTGCCAGCCGGCTTTGGCTTGGTTTGCTGCTTTTGTGCATGGCGAGCGCGAGTCCAGCCAGTGAACCGGCTAAGCTCATTCTGGTGATAGACGATCTTGGCAATAATCGCGAACGCGACGCCGCGGTTTTGGCATTGCCAGAACCTGTCGTGCTCAGCGTATTGCCACACGCACCGTTCAGTCGGCAGGTGGCCAGGCGCGGATACAATGAAGGCCATAGCATTATGATTCACCTGCCGATGGCAGGGAGTGACAGCCACCACGAAGAATTGGGTACCCTGCGCGCGGACATGACCGATGAGCAATTAGGGTCGGAGTTAGCAGCTGCCATGCGCGCAATTCCACAGGCAGTTGCGATCAATAACCATCAGGGCAGCGCGTTAACGGCGGATGCTCAGTCCATGCGGCAGCTGATGGGGTTGCTGGCGGAACAACGCCGGTTCTGGTTCCTGGATAGCCGTACCCACGTGTCGTCCCAGGCGTTTATAGAAGCACGGCGGCACGGCATACCGGCGCTCAAACGCGATATCTTCTTGGACAACACCATTTCAGAAGCGGCAATCAATAAACAAATCGATCGCTGGTTTGCCCTTGCCAAACAGGACGGCAGCGCCGTAGCGATTGGTCACCCGTATGCGCTGACAACAACCATATTGCGCAAACGGCTCAAATCAGAATATCTGGCTGAGAAAAACCTGGAATTGGTGCATCCGACCACGTTGCTACGCCGACCGCCGGCCAATATGCTGGCCAGATTATTACCAGAGCACCGCTATCGTCGTGATTAGTTTTGCTTCGACGCAGAATTTCGCCGGCAGATTTTGGCAAAATTCCTGAGCACCTGATTACCTGCAGCGGTTTCTTGGACCGCATTGAGTAGGGCCGTAGGGCTGAGCCCCTCGTCGGCGATAGGTTCTGCGCGCGCTCGGATATATTCGCTGACAATGTCGGCATCAAACTCGGGATGAAATTGCACGCCCCATTGGTATTCCCCAAAACGCAGCACGTGATACTGGTCCAGCTTAGTGGTTGCCAATACCTGAGTCCCCTGAGGAATCCCAAGCACCGCTTCACTATGGCTGGTTTGCACCAGTGCGCCTGTATCCAGCTGTTCGAGCAAAGGATCATCGGCAGCCTGGGCGCAAAAGTCTAGCTGGGCCGTTCCAATTTCTCTGCCGTTAGGGTTTGGTCCTACGGTTGCACCAAACGCATGTGCCACCAGCTGATGACCATAACAAACACCCAACACTGGAATCGGATGTTCGCTAGTGCTTTGAGCCGTTGCGCGCAGCCAGGCAGCAGTGTTTTCACTCCATGGAAGCTGATGACTGACCATGGCTGGGGATCCGGTAACCAGTATTCCTGAGAAAGATTGTTGCACGCTGGTTGGGTCGGGAAGCGGTTCGCCCTGGGTAACGTCGACTGTGCTCACCGAGGTCTGCAAACCCGCTTCGAACCATTGTTCGAAGTCGCCATGGGTTGATTTGAGCTCGGGAATGGTGGATCCGGTTTTTACGATCAGTATAGGTGTCATACGGCTAAGTATACGTACATGTCTGGCTTGTTACCGAATATCGGATAAACACACAATATTGATTAAAATTGATTATAATAGGTGGGCCCAAGAGGAGGTTTATTGTGAATAATCGACGCCGGGAAGATCCCGAATACCGGACCATGCTGAAGGAACTGAGCGCTGAGCAAGCCTCATCGCTACATAATCTGGAAAAATTTGGCTGGCAGTTAAAGTTTATTCGTCACCCATTGTTTCAGGGCAATGTGGTGGTGCTCCACGATCCAGACAGCGATCATTACGCGGTTCTTGATTCCAGCGGGGACCTTAATCAGGAACACGATTTACAAATTCGCGAAAGCAGACACTAGTCTGTTGTCCGTTTGCACTGGATCTGTAATCACTCGTAGATAAGCAAAGCGGCGTGCGGCTATGATGAAAGCGGTCGCATCCCTTATACTACGCGGCTATGAATTGCCCGACCAAAGTGTCGGTTTACCCGCGTTATAAGGAATATACACCAGATGATTATGGATCGACCCCGGACCTTCCAGGGTTTTATCGACCGCCTGAATGCTTATTGGGCTGATCAAGGCTGCGTATTGGTGCAGCCATTGGACCTAGAGGTAGGCGCAGGCACATTTCACCCGGCTACGTTTTTACGCTCCATTGGTCCTGAGCCATGGCGCAGCGCGTATGTGCAGCCGTGCCGGCGTCCTACCGACGGGCGCTATGGTGAAAATCCCAATCGTCTGCAGCACTATTATCAATATCAGGTCGTGCTGAAACCCTCTCCGTTGAATATTCAGGAGCTGTATCTGGATTCGCTGCGGGCAGTCGGCATTGATCCTTTGGTTTACGACATCCGCTTTGTGGAAGATAACTGGGAATCGCCAACGCTGGGTGCCTGGGGTTTGGGCTGGGAAGTCTGGCTCAACGGAATGGAAGTCACCCAGTTCACTTATTTTCAGCAAGCCGGTGGTTTGGATTGTCGACCGGTGACAGGAGAAATCACCTACGGTCTGGAACGGCTGGCCATGTACTTGCAAAATGTGGATAGCGTCTACGATTTGGTCTGGACCGATGTGGGCGGTGAGGTTGTGACCTATGGAGATGTGTTCCACCAGAACGAAGTAGAAATGTCTGCGTACAACTTCGAACATGCCGACGTTGATGCGTTGTTTA
The DNA here is from genome assembly GCA_964630895.1 of uncultured Gammaproteobacteria bacterium. Taxonomy (GTDB): domain Bacteria; phylum Pseudomonadota; class Gammaproteobacteria; order Xanthomonadales; family SZUA-38; genus CAZVYE01. The sequence goes on from CAZVYE010000082.1 coordinate 8,258, forward strand.
GCTGGTTTGATAACTGCGAAGCTGAGTGCCAGAAAATGCTGGAAGTAGGGCTGCCACTGCCTGCGTATGAGCAAGTCTTAAAAGCGTCTCATACATTTAATTTGCTTGATGCGCGCAGCGCGATATCTGTCACGGAGCGGCAAAGATTTATCTTGCGGGTCCGGACTATGGCCAAGGGGGTTGCGGAGGCCTACTACGAACGCAGAGAAGCTTTGGGCTTTCCGGGTTTGAAGGAGGGCGCCAAACATGACTGATCGCGCAGATTTACTCATTGAACTTGGCACAGAAGAGTTACCGCCCAAGGCGTTAAACCAGCTCGCCGAGGCATTCTACAGTCATGTATCCAGTGCATTGGTCGAAGCCGGCCTGGATTATTCCGAAGATGGCGCGCGTTTTTACGCTGCTCCGCGCCGCATGGCTATTTTCTTGCCGCAGCTTCTAACACGCCAGGCTGACGTCGAGAATACACGCCTTGGTCCCGCCGTAGATGCGGCTTTCGATAACGACGGCAACCCCAAACCGGCTGCCATGGGATTTGCTAAATCCTGCGGCGTGGATGTTGCGGATTTGGAGCGCATCGAAACAGACAAAGGTCTGCGCTTGGGCGCGGTGCAAAAAGTCTCCGGCAAAGAGACCGCGGACCTGGTGGTTCCCATGATTGAACAAGCGCTGGCCGCTTTACCGATTCCGAAGCGCATGCGCTGGGGCGATAGCGACGCCGAGTTTGTGCGTCCCGTGCACTGGGTGATGGGACTGCTGGGAGAACAATCGCTCAAAGGCTCGATTTTGGGCCAGGCTATTGGCAATCGGAGCCAGGGCCATCGATTCCACCATGGCGACTGGGTCCAGTTTGACAAGGCTGCCGACTACTCGGAAAAAATGCGGGACGCCTACGTCTTGGTATGTCCGGAACAGCGACGCTCGCAGATAGCGGAGCACGCTAAGGAATTGGCTGCTGAGTGTGGCGGGCAAGTGCAAATCTCGGATGACTTGCTGGACGAAGTAGCAAGCCTGGCGGAATGGCCGGTGGGTTACTTGTGTAGCTTCGATAAGGAATTTCTGGAAGTACCTTCCGAAGCGCTCATTTCCAGCATGGAGCATCATCAGAAGTTTTTTGCCTTGCGGGACGCAAGCGGCGCCCTGCAACCCAACTTTGTAGCGTTCGCCAATATCGAAAGTAAAGAACCGGACGTGGTGAGAGATGGTTTCGAACGAGTCATTCGTCCGAGGCTCGCAGACGCGCAGTTTTTCTGGCAGCAGGATTTGAAAAAATCTCTGGATGATCGCGCTACCGGTCTGGCGAAGATGACCTACCAAAAACAGCTGGGATCACTGGCCGATAAAGTGGCTCGGGCTGCAGCGCTAGCAGACAAGATTGCCAGTGAAATTGGTGCAGATCAGAACAACGTAGCGCGCGCTGCACAGCTGTCCAAAAGCGATTTGCTCAGCGAGATGGTGGGAGAATTTCCGGACCTGCAAGGATTGATGGGCCGCTATTACGCCCTGGCGCAAGGTGAGAATGAAACCGTAGCGCATGCCATTGAACAGCATTACTGGCCGCGGATGGCCGGCGATAGCCTGCCTGAGTCCAAAGAGGCGGCTAGTCTCGCACTGGCTGATCGGTTGGATACGCTGGCTGGCATATTCGCTATTGGCGCAAAACCCACGGGTAACAAAGATCCGTTTGGTTTACGTCGTGCAGCGCTCGGCGTTGTTCGCATTTTGGTTGAGCGTGGCTTCGCGCTAGATTTGCGTGCGCTCGTGCAATCCGCGCTAGCGCAGCTACCCGATGGTCTTGCTCAAGATGAATCCGTGCTGGATGAAATTTGGAATTTCCTGTTAGACCGGGCGCGGGGCTATTACCAGGATCAGGGGTTTAGTGCGGATACCTTTGCGGCCGTGCGTGCGACTGATACCACGGATATGGCAGACTTTGATAAGCGCATGCACGCCTGCCGTGATTTTGCCAAGTTGCCGGAAGCCGCCAGTCTTGCTGCTGCCAATAAGCGTATTGGTAATATTCTGAAAAAGGCGGACGCTGAAGATGTTGGCATACCGGTGACCACCGACTTTAAGCAGATCGAAGAAACGGCTCTGCACGAGGCGCTGGTTTCTGTACAGGGTCTAGTGCAACCCATGTTGGACGCGGGCGAGTACACTGAAGCATTGCAGCAACTGGCGCAGCTTCGCGATGAGGTTGACCAGTTTTTTGACGCGGTGATGGTGATGGACGAAGATTTAGCCGTGCGGCGAAATCGACTGGCCCTGTTGAGTGATGTAAAAGGCTTGTTCGACCAGATTGCGGATATCAGCAGGTTGGAGTTGGGTTAAATGAAGGTAGTGGTCTTAGGCAGAGATGGTGTCATCAACGCGCTGCGTGATGAACCCATTTTGTCTGTAGATCAATGGGAGCCGCTACCCGGTGCCTTGGATGCCATTGCGCAGCTCACCAGAAATGGGTTCCACGTGGTAGTGGCGACCAATCAACAGCCCGGAGACGACGGCTCCCTGGATGTGGAATCCATTCATGACGTTCATCAAACCATGCTGCGACTGACCAGCGAAGCCGGCGGTCGCATTGACGCGGTATTTTTTGCTCCCAGCGGCAACCCAAAATCCAAAGGCAAACGACAGCCAAAGGCATCGCTGCTCAAGCAAATCGCGGAACGCTACGGTTTGGAGTGCTCCGATTTGGTAATGATTGGAGATTCCCGCGAGGACTTAGAAGGCGCTGCGGCTTGTGGCGCCCGAACAGTTCTTGTACGTACTGGCTCGGGTGACGAGACATTAGGTCATTTGGCGCAGTACGACGGGGTAACCGTGCATGCGGATTTGTCTTCGGCGGTAGACGCGTTGGTCGCTTTGGATCGTGTCCAATAGTACCAGTCCATCTTTTTCTGAACTGCCCCAACCTTCCCTAGCATGGCGGGTTCGCGCCAGTCTCTATGTAGCACTACTTGCCATAACCCTTTGTTTTTTCGTACCTTTTCTAGTCGCAACCTGCTGGTTGCCGAGGCCGGTTCGGTTCCGGTTTAGTAATCTTTGGACATCATTCTTTGTTTGGCTTGGCCGTGTATTGATGCACGTAAATGTGCGAGTAGAAGGCTCGGAGCATCTGGGCGATGGCCGCAACGTATATTTTTCCAAGCATCAGTCAGCGTGGGAGACTTTGGCCTTTCAGACCATCTTTCCCCCGTATGCGTGGGTGCTAAAACGCGAGGCACTGTGGATACCGGTTTTCGGTTGGGGTTTGGCAGTGTTGCGACCCATTGCTATTCGGCGTGGTGGTGGACGCAAAGTCGTCAAGCAAGTCGTAGAAGCTGGTGTTCAACGATTGAACGAAGGCATGGGAGTACTTATCTTTCCGGAAGGTACCCGTGTTGCGGTTGGCGAGACAGGTCGTTTTGGTATGGGCGGCTTGGTATTGGCAGTGGCTTCTGGCCGGCCGGCCGTTCCTATAGCGCATAACGCGGGGATATTGTGGCCTGCGAAGAAGTTGCTCGTCGCGCGTCCTGGCACGGTAACCATTCGCATTGGCGCCCCCATCGATACCAAAGGCATGGATGAGGCCACGCTTAAGCCACTATTGAAGACCTGGATTGATGAGAATACGCGAGAGCTGGAGCAACTTGGTCTGCGCGAGCAGCTAGCTGGCCCAGCAGACCAAGTGATCTGTAGCGAGACTAAAAACTCAGTCGGTTCTTAATCTTGGGGATTGGCGAGCGGAGCCGCTTTAAGCGACTCCGCTAATCTGCTTGGTGCCGATGTACCCATTGTCTATCGGTGCACCTTACTTACAAATTCCGTACAGGTGGATCTCGAATTTAAACGTCGAGGTTGGACACCTTCAGCGCATTGTTTTCGATGAACTCTCTGCGCGGCTCAACCACGTCTCCCATCAATGTACTAAACACTTGATCCGCCGCGACGGCGTCTTCGATGGTTACTTTGAGTAGTCGGCGGGTTTCCGGATTCACCGTGGTATCCCACAGTTGCTCGGGATTCATTTCACCCAATCCCTTAAAGCGCTGGATACTGCGACCCTTTTTCGCCTGTTCCATCAACCAGGCTTCTGCCTCCCGGAAATTATCCACAGCAAACTCTCGCTCGCCTTTGCGCACTGATGCGCCTTCCTGGACCAGGCCGTTGAGTTGCTCGCCAAGCTTAACCAGGTTGCGGTAGTCGGTTGAGTCAAAGAACTCCGCTGGTATCAAGCTATCCTGTGGAGCACCATGCATGAAGACACGCACCAACAATCCTTCAACGCCAGGCTCGAGTTCATAGCGCACGTTATTGGCCGCAGCTTCAGTCAATTCTTGCTGCAAGCCCTCTGCCCAGGTACCGAGTTTTTCCGGCTCGCTGAAATCGGTGCTGCGCACACCGTCATGGTGCATGAACCGCTCCAGCACAGATCGGTCATAGCGCCTGGACAAACGCTCTATAGATCGCATAACTGATTGATATTGTTGCATTATTGACTCAAGACCGGGCCCCTGCAGGGGCGGTGCATCCGGATCAAATGTCAATGAAGCACCATCCAGTGCTCTGGCAAGCAGATATTCGTTGAGTTCCGCATCGTCTTTGAGATACATCTCCTGGTTGCCCTGCTTTACTTTGTACAGAGGCGGCTGGGCAATATAGATATGTCCCTTTTCTACCAGTTCGTGCATCTGCCGATAGAAGAACGTGAGCAACAAGGTACGAATATGAGAACCGTCCACGTCCGCATCGGTCATGATGATGATGCGATGATAGCGCAACTTATCCGCGTCAAATTCGTCTTTACCAATGCCCGTGCCCAACGCAGTAATCAGCGTGCCGACTTCCGCAGAAGACAGCATCTTGTCAAAGCGGGCTTTCTCCACGTTGAGAATTTTACCCTTGAGCGGCAATACAGCTTGGGTTTTTCGGTTTCTGCCCTGCTTGGCTGAACCACCCGCCGAATCACCCTCCACCAGGAATATTTCGCAAAGGGCCGGATCTTTTTCCTGACAATCTGCCAGTTTGCCGGGTAGACCGGCTATATCCAATGCGCCCTTTCGGCGTGTCATGTCTCTGGCTTTTCGGGCAGCTTCTCGGGCGCGGGCGGCATCGACGACCTTGGCACAGATCGCTTTGGCTTCGCCTGGGTTCTCCAGCAGGAACTCGCTAAGCTTTTCTGCAACAGAAGATTCAACCACGCCCTTCACTTCCGACGAAACCAGCTTGTCTTTGGTTTGCGACGAAAACTTTGGATCAGGGACTTTTACAGAAAGGACTGCGATAAGCCCTTCCCTGCAGTCATCACCAGACGTTTGGACTTTGGCATTCTTCGCCAATCCATTCGTCTCAATGTAGTTATTGATTGTCCGGGTTAAGGCTCCGCGAAATCCAGCCAGGTGGGTACCACCATCCTTCTGTGGGATGTTATTGGTAAAACAGAACACGCTTTCCTGGTATGCATCGGTCCAGTGCAGCGCCACTTCCACAGCCGCTTCCGGTGCATCGGTTGAGAAATGCACCACATTAGAGTGCAGTGGTGTCTTGTTGCGTGACAGGTGTTCTACGAATGAGCGAATACCACCCTCATACTCGAACGTGTCACTCTTGCCGGAACCTTCATCCGCTAAGACAATTCGAACGCCAGAGTTCAGAAATGATAGTTCTCTGAGTCGTTTCGCCAGAATGTCATAGTGAAACTCGGTATCACCAAAAATATCAGGGCTTGGTCGAAACGAGATAATCGTGCCTGACTTATCTACTTCACCGGTGACTTTCAGTTCACCTTGGGGTTCGCCCAACACATATTCTTGCTCGTATATTTTGCCGTTCCGAAAGATTTTCAGGTGCAAATGTTCAGATAGCGCATTAACTACGGATACCCCTACACCGTGCAATCCGCCGGATACTTTGTAGGAGTTATCGTCAAATTTACCGCCAGCATGCAAGACGGTCATGATAACTTCCGCCGCGCTTTTGCCTTCTTCTTCGTGAATATCAGTAGGGATACCGCGACCGTTATCGGAAACCGTGATGGAGTTGTCGGCATGGATGGTTACGTTGATCTCATCACAGTGACCTGCCAACGCCTCATCGATGGAGTTATCC
>CAZVYE010000083.1:0-14317 GCA_964630895.1 uncultured Gammaproteobacteria bacterium
CTCCTCAACAGCCAGCCAGACTGCGCTAAGACAAAGCCTCATCACGGAAGGTTCGCTTACTCAGCACGTAACCTGCACTAAGCATATGGTGGAATATGTCCAAGTTAAACAGGGAGATATGTATGTCGGTTATTGCGATTCCCACCAGCTTGTCAAAGTTGGCGAAATTGGGATTTATAGCCAAGGCTGTGGTGTATGCCACCATCGGTGTGCTGGCCACCATGGCTGCAATGAATAGCGGCGGATCGGTGGAGGGCCCCCGAGGAGCGATTGCAGAAATTGGTCAGCAACCGTTCGGAAAATTTGCCTTAATTCTTATTGGGCTGGGCTTGATTTGCTATTCCATATGGCGCTGGGTGCAGTCCATTAAGGACGTAGACGGCAAAGGCTCTGATGCGAAAGGCATCATAATTCGCATCGGCCAATTTATCAGTGGCTCACTATATTTGTTAACCGCAGTTTGGGCACTGGATGTTGCACTAGGCTGGGGATTACTCAGCGGCGGTGGTAGTTCGTCAGGCGATTTCGTAGCGCAAATGGCCCAGCATGAATTTGGGGTTTTTGTGGTTTGGATTGTAGTAATTGGCGTGGCCTTCGCCGGACTCTACGCGCTGAAAAAGGCAGTTACCGCGAGCTTTGAGAAAAGGTGGGATGTGAGCACAGCCGGCAGCTGGGTACGTCCTGTTTTGCGCTTTGGACTGGCGGCAAGAAGCGTGGTCTGGTTCGTTCTGGCCTACTTGTTTTCAAAAATTGCCATGTCCGGTTCGCAACAATCGGTAGGTGTCGCAGACGCACTGCAGGAGATCGCTTCGCAGGATTACGGCAAATGGCTGCTACTGGCAACCGCGCTGGGACTGGTTGCTTACGCGTTCTACGCGTTTCTGGAGTCGAAGTACCGAAGGTTTGAATAGCGTCACGCCTGGAGCGTCGATCAATCAGCGAAAGCAGTTGATTGGTCGATGATCCACGTTCGGCGTGCTTGCGACGACGCGCTCCCACGGCGGCTCTACGCCGGCGGCTTTTGCGTAATCCAGCCAGTAGAACAACGTTTCTTCGGTGCGCCGATCCACTTTTGCATCAAAGCCCAGTCGCTCTAAACCTGATTGGCGCCGTCTGGCATTGGCTTCATCGCGGAAAACACCGAGTGACACGGTATTTTCATTGTCGCCGGTGGTTACAACGTAGTAGTCGCGCACTCCCATGGCTGACAGCTCCCTTGCCTGCATCAGTGCAGCTTCCCGAGATTCAACCGCGGGCAGATATACCCAGAAGCCGCGGTCTTGAGTTTGCAGTGCCTGCCGTTGCCGAGTTCGATCCACGGCTGGCGCGATGACATTAAAGGCTTTGCGCACATCTGCCTGGTTGGTAAATGGACCCAATGAATAGCATGTTTCGTTGTCACCGTCTTCGCCGCCTTCTACGGTCTGACCGGATAGAAGTTGCTGCTCTCTTTCCTTGAGCAGCAAGAGAGGCTGCCCTGGCAACTCTGGCAAAGTTTTGACTGTTGCCGCGTCATCTTGCTGGGTAATTGTCCATGCGTACCAGCCAATATTCGCCGCGAGCAATACAAAGAAAAAGAGTCGAAAAATCATCCTGATTGTTCTGTTAACCAAATGCCCAATCCGTCCAGCACCATATTGTCTCGGTGTTCAATCGGGCGTGAAGTGGCATTCTTAATGAGCAAAGCGTCACCTCCTGTCACGAACAAGGAGGGCGAACTATCGAATAAATCTGTTGCAACGATGGCAGCGCGGTCTATTAAACCCACAACGCTTTGGGTGCAACCGGATTGTACGGATGATTCTGTAGATGTACCAATTAAACTCGCATGTGCCGCCTCCTTCCAGAGGACTTTGTCGGTGCGATTGAGCAAAACTCCCCGCTGCAATGCAATACCAGGGGCTATCCAGCCTCCCAGATGTGCGCCATCGGCACGCAAGAAATCAACTGTCACGGCGGTTCCTGCATCGATGACGATCACGTTGGAATCAACCAGTCGACTAGCGGCTATCATGGCCAGCCACCGATCCACGCCCAACCGGGAGGCATCATCGTACACAACGTCGATTCCGTAAGCAGACTTCTGCGTGCTTGCTGTCTTAACCCTTAACGCTTGAGCTTTTTCTAGCCTTGAAAGGATTGCCTGAGCATAACGATCCGCACCAGTAGGGGCCACTGCTACGCTGTGCAACTCCCTGACATGAGGTTGGATGGCCGCCATCAGATTCTCATCGGCTGATTCCACAACCGGTAGACAGCCATCGGCAATACGCTGGGTTTGGTCACAAATACGCCACTTTATATTTGTGTTGCCGATATCCAGGAGCAGATTCATTGGCGACGCACCGAAACTTCTCCACTGACTAAGGGACTGATACTCCCATCGCGCTCAACCAACAGTGCTCCGGAGCTATCGATGCCCCTTGCGATCCCTGAGGTTCTATTTCCCGCGGCTTCAAGAATCTGAATTGATTGATTCTCCAACGCATCCCAACGCTGCCAATCCGACATAAAGCTCGCCAGACCGTCAATTTCATATGCGGGCAGATCCTGACGTAGCTGATTAATCAGACTCACCGCAAGCGCGGATCGGTTGATCAGGTCAAAACCGGCATCTACCAAATCCGCTACCGGCTGATCAATGGATTCGCGCTGTGACTCGCCTTTATAGCCGTTAATCCCTATCCCGATAATGGCCTTGGCCGGCCCTTCCATTTCACCAGCTACGTCCACCAGAATTCCACCCAGCTTCTTGCCTGAAAACAGCAGATCGTTGGGCCACTTCAAGCTGAGTCTATCTGCTTCCGCTAAGAAACCTTGTTGATGTAAGGCGCGCAGCACACTGACCCCGACCGCCACGCTAAGTCCAGCCAGCCTGGAAATAGGCAAAGAGAATTCCCACAGCAAACTCAAGCAAATATCCGCATATGCGGTATTGCTCCACGTACGACCTCTTCGGCCTCGACCTGCGACCTGCGATTCCGCCAACACCGCCGTGCCGCTGGGACGATCAATTTCCGATCGTAACCAGCGATTAGTTGAGTCAACTGAATCCAACACAATAGGAGTAGGCGCAGCTAATTGGCCCAGGACATCGTCTTGGAACGACAGAAATGGATGCTCTAATTGATAACCAGTAGCCTTATCCGCGATAACCGGAACCCCTAAACCGCGCAGGCTCTCTACGTGTTTCCAGACCGCATTGCGACTCACCCCCAGCTCCGACGCCAATTGGGCACCAGATACTGGTTGTCGCTGGTGGATCAGAGTGAGCAGTCGTTGCGCTGATACGCTCATTTGCGTCGGCTGGTTAACCAGTACGCCAGAGTGATTTTTCGAAACTGATTCTCGTTGCCGCGAAGTAGACGAGCAAGGTTCGAACGATGGGCGTAGACAATCAGGATAGCGCTGCCTGCGGCGAACCAGGCACCTCCCTGGAAGCCTCCGTATGAATACATTGCTAGTGGCAAATAGAATACCGCGGCAAACATCGTCGCCAAACCAACTACCCCAGAAGCTATCAACATTCCCAGCCACACCAGGAACACCCACAGCACTGCCATGGGCTGAATAAGGAGCAATGCACCAATAAACGTGGCAGCACCCTTCCCACCTCGAAAGCCGTAATAGATGGGATATATATGACCGAGTATCGCCGCCAGTCCACAGCACGATTGCACGATAAGCGGCCCAACGGCGCTACTGCTTCCCGCCAAACCGGGAATACTTAATGCGGCAATAGGCCCGGTTGCGATGGCCCCCTTGCCAATATCGATAACCACCACACCCAGCGCAAACAACCAACCCTGGGTTCTCAGAGCGTTGGTTCCACCCGCATTGCCACTGCCGGATGTACGAATATCTACACCGCGGAGTTTGCCAAGCAACAGACTTCCAGAAACCGAGCCGGCCAGATACGCCAATAGAATTTTCAAGGTCAACTCTGTCATTCGTCTGTACTTGCAGCCCCATCATCTTTTGCCGCTGCCGGAGAGGCAAACGGAGCACTGAACGGCTGCACGCCAACTATCAGCGCGCCAGGACCTGCGTGCACTCCCAGCGCCGAACCGGCATCCGCAAGATATACGTTTTGTACTCTGGGCAATGAATTTACCAACGCATCACGCAATTCTCGCGCTTTGTCCCTGGCATTACAGTGACAAATCATCAATCGATAGGTTTGATCATGGGGAATGCGACGGCTAATCCATTTGGCAAACCTGGCCGCGATATCAGTCTGGCTAAACAATGCGCCTACAGGCTTAATCTTGCCGTCCGGCTTACTGGCAATGACAGGCAGCACGCCAAACCAGTCAGCGACGCGCTTGGCCCACTTTGGCATACGACCGCCTCGCACTCCATATTCGAGATTTGGAATAACGGCGAAGGTTTTTACTTGTTCAACCTGCTGCTCCAGCGCCCGGCAAATCTTCTCACAATCCCAACCGTGAGACGCCGCTTCGGCTGCGAAGATTGTCAACAAACCCTGACCAGCGGAAGCATTCTTGGTATCGACAATATGGATATTATTCGAGTGGCTTCTGCTAGCGGCACTTTGCGCGGCTTGCCACGTCCCGGAAAGGCCAGCAGAAACCGTCAGACATATTACGTCTTCACTGTGTGAGCCCAGAAAATCAAACTGACGCCGGAAATCACCAGGTGGCGGCTGGGAGGTTTGTGGCATCGTATCAGCGCTTTCAAGTCGCTGATAAAACTCCTCCGGTGTCAGCGATACCTTGTCCAGGTAATGCTGATCGCCAAAATTGAGTCGCAATGGAACGATACTTATATTGAGTCGTTCCAACTCCGGATCTGGCACATCTGCGCCACTGTCAGACACTATTGCAACGCCCTGTTTGATACCGTGAGCTGAGCGCTGCTGCGCATGCATATCGTCCGCTTTCTGGCTAGAAACGTCGCCATACTCTTCGCCCAGCAAAAATGCGGTTGCCGGGTTGTCGATGTGCAGATGAACGCGTACTTTGCGCTTGGTGCCAGCAATAACCAAAGAGCTAATATCCAGCTCGCTGAGCCGATCGCGCAGATCGTTGCGGTCAATATTATCGCCGCTGACCACAAACTCAGTGCAAAATTGGTGCTCGGTAGTTTCTCGATGGTCTACCAGATCAGAAGCAACGTCAGCGAGCTCCTGTTGGAACTCATCAGAAACCACTGCATCAAGCGAGCCTGTGGTCGCATAAGTCTGCATGCCCACCAAAAGGTCGACGAAACCTTGTGCACCTGCATCAACCACGCCCGCCTGCTTCAGCACTTCCAGTTGGTTGGGCGTATTGGCTAATGATTCTTGTGCTTTTTCTAAGCCCAGCGACAGAAACTCGGTGAAATTCTTTGCGCCGCCAGCAGCGGCAGATTTGAGGGCAACGGCATGGTCCCGAACTACCGAGAGCATGGTACCTTCACGGGGATTGGCGATGGCGCCAGCAGCGTCTTTCGCCGCCTCGGTCGCTGCCCGCGCAAACCCAGAAGTATCTAACGACGCAACGTCGCCAACGGCCTCAGAAAACCCTTGCAGATACTGTGCAAAGATTGCGCCTGAATTCCCTCTGGCACCATCAAGCGCATAATCTGCCACGTTCTGCAGAAACTCTCCGATGTGGTCTACTGACTCCTGCATAGTGCCGTGCAGCACTGATGTGAGGGTATAAGCCAGGTTGGTACCGGTGTCCGCATCTGGCACCGGAAACACGTTAATCTTATTGATGTAATCCCGCCGCGATACCACTTGATGAATGCCAGCAGTCAGCGCTTCTCGCATCCAGCGACCATCAATTTGAGTCAGTTCCATAACATCCCACGCAGCTATATGGCTTTTTGGCGCAGTATACCGTGAAGCCATGCAAGGCACATTTCCGTTTGACCACCAACTTTTGGCAAATATCGCCAAACAATTAATGCAGATAACGGCTTAATCCGGCAAGAAATCATGCTGGCACGTTTTCTGCAAGTATTTCTGGCATGAGTAGGGGTAATACAAATATGCAACAGCTAATCTGGGAATTTTTGGCCGCTGTGTTTCTGAGCGTCGCCGTAAGCTATGCCGCGGGCGCTCGCGATCAGCTGAAACAGTGTGGCGACACAGGACTTATGTCACTTCCGCAAACTAAGGCTTTGGCAGAAGCTATTAGTAACAGTCCGCATCCGGACACTAAGTGTCCAAAAGCGGACGGTATAAAGCTATTTGGTGCTTCCGAACGACCAATGTTCTAAAAGATCGGTAGCGACCAAATAAGTGTGTAAAGGCAAATCATTTTTGGCCTATTAGATGGGAAGACTTATGCAAGACATTAAAGACAAAGCAATTGCGCTATTAGAATCTAAGCCCGAACAGGGATGGGTTTTTGGTGTCTGCCCGGCATTTGCAAAACGCAGTGGATGGCGTCTGGCATGGGTCCGGCTGACAACCATTGTGTTGTTCCTGTTGGTTCCCGTAACCGCGGCGTTTGCCTACTTTATCGCCGCCATGCTCAGCGACGAGGTAAGACCTCGGGCACAGGCCCGTATGTCACGCTGGGCCAGGAAAGCCGACGCGGTTTTAGACCAATTGAAGAACGCTTGGTCTGAGGACAAAAAATCTAAGCCCATGCGCGGAACTGATTAAAACTTACGCGGTCATAATATTGAACCGAAGAGACGCGAAGATACTCCTCTGGAATCCAACCCAGAAACTTTGTCTCCCCCAATTGGCAAAGCATCACCACACTCCTCCTTCGCGCTCTCTTCGGGGCCACAGGGCCCGCCCAATCCAGCTAGCACAATCCGGTGAAGCTGCATTAGACCTAAGCCAGCAAGGATCTGATAAGAAATATCAAGAACCTGAATTCTTCCGAATCAACACCGATTGCGCTACCACTTCGTACTGGATTTCGTCTAACACCGCTTTATCCAGACCGTCTTTCTCAAGATGCGCCTTATCTTTCTCCGAAACTTCCGTTGGCTTAATTTCGCCGTAAACCAGCGCGTGGCCCGCTGAGTCTTTTGGAATGAAGAAATCGTAGTCTTTGAAGGTCACACGAACATTGGATGCGCCATCGGCCAGAATCATCCAGCAGCCCTTTGCTTGGCAGACTTGGCTGATATTGCCTGAAATTTTAACTGGCTTACCGATATTCTCGTCAACGTTCGCCATGACTCTTGATAAAGGCGTTACCGTACCAGACTCAGGCATGCTAGCGCCGTATACCGGATGACCGCCTTTTGACGAAGTGGGTCTAATTTCCTGAGCTGATATCGCAAGGGTGGCTAGCCCCATGATCAACCCAACTAAGTTACGCTGCCATTTCATGGTTTGTTACCTCCGCACGTTCATTCTTGGTGCTAAAGCGACCACGGTCATCAAGCTGGAGCTGCGCCATCGCCACTTCTGGATCGTGGGTAAAGAACAGCCAGGCGTTCTTTTCCAACATCTCTTGCAGAAACTCTCGCTTTTCGTCGATCAGTAGTTCCGGATAACGATCGTACCCCATACTTATAGGAACATGCACCCAGGCAGTTCCTGGTATCAGGTCAGCGCAGTACGCTATTGGGTGTTCGGCTTGTATCTCTGCCAACATCAAGCCAGGCGTATGCCCATTGCTCACATGAAAACGCACTGCGTCACCCAGGTAGTCTGATCTTTCGCCACTCACAAGCTCCAGACGCTCTGTTTCCTCCAGCAATTCACACAGCCCGGGGATAAAAGACGCCCGATCTCTAGGGTGTGGGTTTTTCGCGCGATCAAAGTGGCTCGCAGAAGTGATAAAACGCGCGTTCGGAAATAGCAGTTCGAGACCCTTATCCTCTTGATATGCCGCCAAAAGGCCACCTGCATGGTCAAAGTGCATATGACTTAAAACCACCGCATCAATATCGGTATGACTGAAACCCGCGGCGGCGAGTGATTCAAGCAAGACATGATGCGACTCGACCACGCCATAGCGATCTTTCATAGCAGGCTCAAAAAACGCGCCTATTCCCGTTTCAAATAGAACGTTCTTGCCCGCCAAACCTTCTACCAGCAACGCTCTACACGCTAACGGAACACGATTCTGATCATCAATATGGCTCACCCACCGCTGCCAAAGCGCGCGGGGTGCATTTCCAAAGAGTGCGCCACCATCCAAGCGCTGAGAATTACCTAGTATGGAATGCAGCTTCATGGTTGGCCAACCTCGGCGCGACCCACTTCGGCGCGACCCACTTCGGCGCGACCCACTTCGGCGCGACCCACTTCGGCGCGACCCACTTCCGCGCGACCCGATGCCCAGCGTGGATCGCTGCCCGCAGTGACCTCGCCTGTTTCCAGGTTCCACATTACTCCATGGCTGTTACTCCAGGTTCGACTACTCACATCCACCTGATGCCCCCTGCTGCGCAAATCTTCAAGCGTTGTCTGATCAAATGCTGTGGGCTCGGCGCTAATTCGATCAGGCAGATATTGATGGTGATACCTTGGCAGGCTAACCCACGACTCTGGCTCGTTACCTGCCATAAAGTCCTGGATCATCAGCACGGCCGAACTGATTATGCGACTGCCACCTTGGGAACCCAAAGCGGCCACTCTATCTGGGCCAAACACAAACGTCGGGGCCATGCTGGAAAGAGGCCTTTTGCCAGGTGCAATCGCGTTAGCGTGATCACCGATAAGTCCAAAAGCGTTTGGCACGCCAGGTTTCGACGAAAAATCGTCCATCTCATTATTCAGCAACACGCCAGTACCCGGGACCATAAAGCCTGATCCATACCCCAAGTTAATGGTCAAAGTTGCGGCAACCATATTGCCGTCCGAATCTATGACGGAAAAATGGGTCGTATCGGGCCGCTCACGCTGCGACTCAATACCCGGCAACATATCGCTGGGCATGGCCTTGTCCATACGAATGGCCGCGCGTAAGCCAGCGGCATACTGGTCACTGGTCAGCAGCGACATGGGCATGGGAACAAAGTCCGGATCACCTAGATAAATGGCTCGATCTCGAAACGCTCTACGCATTGCCTCGACTGTAATATGCACTTGATCCGCCTTTTCCAGCTGTGCATACGGATAGCCATCGAGAATATTGAATACTTGCGCCAGAACAATGCCACCACTGGACGGAGGTGGCGCGCTCACCAGACGGTAGGGGCCGAATGTGGTAGTAATGGGCTCGCGTTCCACAACCCTATAACTAGCCAGGTCTGCTTCACTCCATATGCCCCCTGCGTCAACCACAGCCGCAACCATTTGCCTGGCAAATTCGCCTTGGTAAAAGCGCTCAGAACCATGTGTTGCCAGCATTCGCATAGTCTGTGCCAGGTCTTCCTGGCGAATTAGTTCGCCCTCTTGCGGGACCACGCCATTAGGAACCAACACTTTGGCGGCGGCCGGAGATAAGCGCTTGTATCGATCCCGCCGAACCAAACGATCGCGATACTTGGCATCCACGGGGAAACCATTTGCAGCCAGTGTAATTGCCGGCTGCAGACTCAGCGCCAATGCCAAATTACCGTAGTTTTGTGCAATATGATCCAGGGCTGCAGGTTCTCCTGGAATCGCCGCCGCAGTAGCTCCGGTTAACGCAAGCGTTCTGTTTACGCTACCGTCGGCGTTGATGTACATATCCTCGGTAGCAGCGGCTGGTGCCGTTTCACGACCGTCCACCATAATGCTGCGCTGTTCGTCGGCCAGATATAGCAGCCAGAATCCGCCTCCTCCCAATCCGGAACTTGCCGGCTCTACTACCGCAAGTGCAGCGCTGACCGCCACAGCAGCATCAAATGCGTTGCCACCAGCGGCCAGCACCTCCATGCCGGCATTGGTCGCCAGATAGTGCGCAGAAGCCACTGCATAAGCCTTTGGTTTGCCGACAGGTTTTTCCGCTGCCGGTTCTTGCTGCGGCTGGCGCTCGGCAATGGAGCAAGCTGAAGCCAGCGTTAGCAGGGCCAACGCGACATAATTTAAATTCTTCATAGCTAGCTTTCCGACGTGAGCTGCTGGTATTTCTCCAGTAGCTCCTCTTGGGATTCTTTATGATTCGGATCGATGAGTATGCATTCTACCGGGCAAACTTCCATACACTGAGGTTCATCGAAATGACCTACACACTCGGTGCATTTAGCCGGATCAATTTCGTAAATCTCCGGCCCCATATAGATCGCGTCATTGGGACATTCCGGTTCGCAAACATCGCAGTTGATACAAAGATCGTTGATTAAAAGCGCCATGCGTAATTAACTCTTGCGAAAATGTCGTCGCAGCGCCTCATGCACTTCCGCATGCACAAAGGGGCTTACATCGCCATCCAAGCGGGCTATCTCTTTAACCAGAGATGAAGAGATAAAGCTAAACTGCTCGGCTGGCGTAAGAAACAGCGTCTCAACCTCGGGCATCAGGTGACGATTCATGCTGGCGAGTTGAAACTCATATTCAAAATCTGACACCGCCCGCAGACATCGAAGTAAAACATTGGCCTGTTGTTCCCGCATAAAGTCAACGAGAAGGGTGTTGAACCCAACAATCTGAATGCCCCGCACATCAGCCAATACTGTCTGGGCAAACTCAATCCGGGCCTCCAAGGTAAAGGCCGGCGACTTGCCCGGGCTCTCGGCGATTGCGACTACCACCTCATCAAAGATTTCGGTAGCCCGCTCAATCAGATCTGTGTGACCGTGGGTAATTGGATCAAAGGTGCCTGGATAGACCGCCTTGTTGCCGTTACGCATTGTTATTTTGTCTCGTTGTATTGCCAAGCGGACTGACAATTGTAGGGTGCACTAGCCGGAATTGCGAAAAAGTCTTAGTCGAACGTTGCCCTGCACCTTGTCTTTTTGCTCTTCCCAGTGGCTTGGAACCAGATAGGACTGTTCCCGCTGGGATTCTATATAGACTAAGCATCCTGGTTTTAGCAACGCATCTTCGGATAGGGCGTCGATTGCAGGTTGATGTAAGTTGGCGTCGAATGGGGGATCGACAAATACAATATCGAAAGTTTCTCCCGGATTCGCATCGGCGTACTCATTGGACCATTGTAAAGCGTCGGCGTTTACCAGGATTATGTTTTCCAGACGCAACAGTTGGCCTGCCGATCGCAATCCCTCCAGCGCTAGCGTGTTCGATTCGATCATGGTGACGCGGCCCGCCCCTCTGGAGGCAGCCTCAAATCCCAGTGCGCCCGTACCAGCAAACAAATCTAGAACGCTTGCTCCAAGTACTTTTTGACCCAACCAATTGAACAGCGTCTCTCTGGCCCGGTCTCCCGTAGGTCTCAATCCATCCACTTGAACCACTGGGATTCGACGCGAGCGATGTTCTCCACCAATAATTCTTACCTCGCCGGGCGCTTGGCTTTTGCCTCTAGCGGCCTTATGTTTTGGGCTTTGTCGACGCCCCATATTGAATCCACCAATGTTTAACTTTCGCCGCAAGAATAATTCCAAGACAGACAAAGAGCTACCTTCCCAGCAAGACGGCTCTGAAGCCGAGTCGGAAAAGCCCGAGTCAGACCTGCCACAGGCTCAAGCAGAACAGCCAGGGAAATCGCCGTCTAATGCGGCTGATCCGGCCGCAGGCGAACAAGCGCCCGCTGCGCCACTGGACCAGAAGCTAAATAAATCGCGAGGCCACTTTGGCAGCCGCATTAAGGCTCTGTTCCGAATCAACCGCAAACTGGACGACGATTTATTCGAAGAGCTGGAAACTCTGTTGCTAACGGCCGACGTAGGTGCGCAAACTAGCCTGCAAATCATCGAAAATTTAAGTCAGGGCGTGAAACGCAAAGAACTCAACGACGCAGATGCGGTGCTGCAGGCGCTCCGTCGCGAACTGCATGGGATTCTTTCGCCCGTGGACAAGTCATTGGTTATCGACTCTACCAAACGGCCGTATGTGGTTCTGGTAGTTGGCGTAAACGGCGTTGGCAAGACCACCACCATCGGTAAAATGGCGCGCCGCTATATGGAGTCTGGCTTCAAGGTCATGCTAGCCGCCGGAGATACCTTCAGAGCAGCCGCCGTAGAACAGCTACAGCGCTGGGGAGAGCGCAATGACGTACCTGTAATCGCTCAGGCCACCGGGGCGGATTCAGCGTCCGTAGTGTTTGATGCACTGCAAGCCGCCAGAGCGCGCGACGTGGATTTGTTAATTGCTGATACTGCCGGTCGCTTGCACACCCAGTCCAATCTGATGGCTGAATTACAAAAAGTAAAACGCGTGTTATCGAAGCTGGACCCTGAGGCACCCCACGAAGTAATGCTCGTGATTGACGGCGGGACCGGGCAAAACGCCATTTCGCAGGCGCGAGAGTTCCATCAGGCTGTGGAGCTTACCGGACTGACAATTACCAAGCTTGATGGGACCGCCAAGGGCGGGGTTTTGTTTGGTCTTAGTAATGAGCTAAAGATTCCGGTTCGGTTTATTGGCGTGGGCGAAAGCGCTGATGATCTGCGAGAGTTTGATGCTTCGGAGTTTGTCGAAGCGCTGCTGCCAGACAGTTTAGCGGAAGATTGATTGGACTCGTTCGCAGCAGACCTACTTGAATGGTATGACCAGCACGGCCGCAAGGATTTGCCCTGGCAGAGCGTTCGTTCGCCATATCGAGTATGGATTTCTGAGATTATGCTGCAGCAGACCCAGGTCAAAACGGTAATCCCCTACTTTCATCGCTGGATGGAGCGGTTTCCCGAGCTGTCCTCGCTGGCAGCGGCACCAGAAGATGAAGTGATGAAACACTGGGCTGGCCTGGGCTATTACGCAAGAGCGCGCAATATCTTAAAGACTGCCCAAATTTGCATGCAAGATCACGCCGGCTCTTTGCCGAGAGAATCCGACGCACTCGAGACGTTGCCGGGAATCGGCAGATCAACCGCTGCGGCTATTGTGGCGCAAGCCCATGGCGTCCCGGCTCCCATTCTGGATGCCAATGTAAAGCGCGTTTTGGCTCGCTTCCATGGCATCACCGAGCCAATCGACACGGCTGCTACTCTGAGCCGCCTTTGGGACTTGGCCGATACCCACACGCCCCAGCAGCGCGTAGCCGACTATACCCAGGCCATTATGGATTTGGGTGCAACCCTATGCACGGCGCGTGTTCCTCAGTGCGATGCATGCCCACTGCAGGGATGCCAGGCGCATGCTCAGAACATGGTCAGCTCCATCCCCCGCAAAAAGCCAAAACGGACGCGACCTGAGCGGCGCGCCCAAATGCTCGTTGCGGTAGATTCCCAGAACCGTGTCCTGATCGAAAAACGACTACCCAGCGGTATTTGGGGCGGCCTGTGGGCATTGCCCCACAGCGAACATCATGAGTTGTTCGATCATCGTTTGGCAGAGGCCGCAGCAATCAGCCACGGCTTTACTCATTTTCGACTGCATTTGACACCATTTCTTGTACAGTCACATATTCAGACGGCTGCTATTGCCGACACTGAATCGACTCGCTGGATCAGTGCAGATGAATTTCCTGAATACGGCTTCCCCAAACCAATTCATTTTTTTCTAAAGCGCTTTTTTGAGGACAAAATACAATGGCAAGAACCGTGCAATGCGTGAAGCTGGGCCGAGAGGCAGAAGGCTTTGAAAAACCATTTTATCCTGGCGAGTTGGGTGAAAGACTGTTTGCCCAAGTCTCCCGGGAAGCATGGCAGCAGTGGCTCGCCCATCAAACCATGCTAATCAACGAATACCGGCTTTCTCCCATTGAGCCGAAACACCGTAAATATCTGGAAACCGAAATGGAAAAGTACTTTTTCGGCGACGGATCGGAGGCACCATCGGGATATGTACCCACTGAAGACTGATTTTTCGCAAGGAATTTAAGTTTTCGCTTGACTCCGCCAATGCAAATCGTTTTAATACACGCCCTTCGCGGTCTGGCAGAGCCTGCCTGACCCGATGTCTGTAGTAAGGCCAGGTAGCTCAGTCGGTAGAGCAGGGGATTGAAAATCCCCGTGTCGGCGGTTCGATTCCGTCCCTGGCCACCATTCTTTGTTAGCACTAAAATGTTTACCCCAGGGACGTCATCGAACCGCTTCGCAGTTAGATTATGCTCCGCCATCCGTGGCTCGCATCCCTTCGGGACCTCGCGTACGCGAGTTTAAATTCGTTCCATACGAATTTATCCGTCCTTGACCGCCATACTTTGTTTCACTCGAAATCTTTCGCCACGCATGAGACAAGAACATGTTGGCGGTTGGATTACGCTTCGCCACCCGTGGCTTACGCCAACTGGGCCTCGCTGACGCGAGTTCAAAATTGTTCCATACAAGTTAGTGTCCGACACCTTCCATGGCTCGCATCACACTAGGCTTTACTAGCGAGCAAATCACTCCATCATAGAATTATAAT
>CAZVYE010000084.1:0-14306 GCA_964630895.1 uncultured Gammaproteobacteria bacterium
GCATGGCTGTATTTTCTCTTGGTGAACTTGCTCAGCTTGTGCTCTGGATTTACACAGGCGCCATTTTGATTGGGGTTGTCTTAAGCTGGATAGCGCCTCAGCAGGACAATGCGTTGCGCCCCGTTTTGTATCAGTTGACCGACCCCTTGGTTGGGCCGATTCGACGTACTTTACCGCCGTTAGGTGGTCTGGATTTTTCTCCGATGATCGCACTGATATTGCTCCAGTTAGTGCGCATATTGGTTATTGACCCCTGGCTGTACTACGCAGCCCAGGTCTAACGTAAGCAGCACAGCCTGGAAGCGGTCTAATAGGGGAGATCGCCCAATTATGCGTTTGCTAAACACTGCGAAATTGGTGATAGTGAATGCTCAGTCATCATTGTGGGCTGTGGCTCGGCCGGAGGGAGTAACCATGAAACATTGCGCCATTTTGATCGTCGTATTTCTGCTGGGAACAATTTCAGCCAGCGCAGAGAATGTGGTTGAATCTGGAAAGTACGAGATTCATTACAGTGCGTTTACTACGGACGTTTTAACGCCGCCTATCGCCAACGCATACAAAATAACCCGCTCCAAGAACCGCGCGTTGCTCAATATTGCTATTTTGGAGAAAGGTTCCGACTCCGAGCTGGGCAAACCGATAGAAGCAGAGGTGACCGCTTTTGCGGTTAACCTGACGGGACAGCAAAAGTCCATAAGCATGCGGCTACAAAAAGAGCAGGATGCGCGCTACTACATTGGGGTAGTACCGGTCGCCAACCAAGAAACTCTGGACTTCACAGTTATGGTGCAGCCCGCAGGCCAGAGTGAGCCCATTGAAGTAAAGTTTAGACAGAAGTTTTATACGGAATGATTAATCAGGGCGCGGACCAAACAGGTCCGTGCCAATCCGTACCATAGTGCTGCCAGCGGCGATGGCATGTTCCATATCCGAGCTCATGCCCATGCTCAGGGTGTCCACGTTATCAAATCTTGCGGCCAGGCTTTCAAAGCAAGTTTGGGTTTCACGGAAATATCTTAATTGCTGCTGCGACTGATCCGTTTGTGGCGGAATAACCATAACGCCACGCAGGCGCAGACGTTCACATTGTTGAGCATATTCTGCCAAAGGGCCCAATTCTTCCGGCAGTACTCCTGATTTTTGCGGCTCGTTACCAATGTTGACCTGGAGCAGCACGTTTAGCGGGGGCAGGCTTTCTGGTCGCTGTGCTTCTAATCGGCGCAGAATTTTGATGCGATCGACGCTTTGCACCCAGTCGAAATTGGCTGCGATATCCTTGGTTTTGTTGGACTGAATTGGTCCGATAAAGTGCCAAACCAGCTCTGGGATATCGCATGCGAGGATCTTCTCTACGCCTTCGTCTACGTAACTTTCGCCAAATTCTCTATGCCCCAACTCAGCCAATTTGGCGATGGCGGTTAACGGATGGCGCTTACTCACTGCCAGCAACCGTACCGAGCCGGCAGCCCGGTTGTTGGCTGTCGTACTACTGGCAATCCTTGCCATCAGCTTTGTGTATCGTTCTGAAATGTCTGGCATAAGCCCTTGAAGTGCTTTGCAATGGGTGTCTGGTTGGCGTATTTTAGCTGTTGTGACCGCGGTGTGGTATTCAGGGGCGCGCACCGCAAACTGGGAGGGCTTGCGCATGAACCGCGCAAGTCGGAAAACCTGCATTCCATAAGAGGATGAGTATGCATGGATATTGCTGAACTTTTGGCGTTTTCAGTAAAGAATAAAGCTTCGGACTTGCACCTGTCGGCAGGCTTGCCGCCCATGATCCGGGTGGATGGGGATATTCGTCGTATTAACGTACCAGCACTGGACGAAAAAACGCTGCATGGTTTGATCTATGACATCATGAGCGATAAGCAGCGCAAAGATTACGAAGAATATTTAGAAACAGATTTCTCTTTCGAGATTCCGGGATTAGCACGCTTTCGCGTCAACGCGTTTAAGCAAAATCGAGGTTCAGCAGCAGTTTTCCGAACCATTCCCACGGAGATCCTTACACTGGAAGATTTGAACGCCCCACCGATCTTCCGTGAAATTATTGATGTGCCGCGAGGATTGATACTGGTGACGGGGCCGACCGGATCCGGCAAGTCAACGACGCTTGCGGCAATGGTGGATCACATCAACAAAACCGATCATGGTCATATTTTGACCATTGAAGATCCCATCGAATTTGTGCATCAATCCAACAAATGTCTTGTCAACCAGCGTGAGGTACATCGAGACACCCACGGATTTACCGAAGCACTTCGATCGGCGTTGCGTGAAGACCCAGATTTTATTCTGGTGGGCGAGCTGCGTGACCTGGAAACCATTCGACTGGCCCTCACTGCTGCAGAAACGGGTCACTTGGTCTTTGGTACGCTACATACCAGCTCAGCTGCAAAAACCATCGACCGGATCATCGATGTATTCCCGGCAGGTGAAAAACCCATGGTCCGTTCCATGCTGTCTGAGTCACTACGTTCAGTTATTGCCCAAACGCTGTTGAAGAAAAACGGCGGAGGTCGGGTGGCAGCTCACGAAATAATGATTGGTATTCCCGCAATCAGAAACCTGATTCGAGAAGACAAGGTCGCTCAGATGTATTCTGCAATTCAGACTGGGCAGAATTATGGCATGCAGACGCTGGATCAGTGTTTGTTGGACCTTGTGAATAAGGGCATGATTAACAAGAAGATTGCGAAGAACCGAGCGGTAGACAAGAAGCAGTTTGTTTAACACCGCGGTATAGGATTAGAGGTATTGCACGATGGAATTTAACTCATTTTTAAAATTGATGGCGCACAAAAAGGCGTCTGACCTGTTTATCACCGTCGGCATGCCTGTTTCCATCAAGATGCATGGAAGATTGTCGCCAATTACGCAACAACCGTTGAGCTCCGCGCAATCTCGCGATCTGGTACTGGGAATTATGACACCCAGCCAGAAAGAGCAGTTTGAACGCACCCACGAGTGTAATTTTGCTATCGGGGTGCAAGGCATAGGACGATTCCGTGTCAGTGCTTTTTATCAACGCAACCAGGTCGGCATGGTGCTGCGTCGTATTGAGACAAAAATTCCTACCATCGAAAGCTTGAATTTGCCGCCGGTGCTGAAGAACCTCTCCATGACCAAGCGCGGCATTATTATCTTCGTAGGTGCAACCGGTACCGGTAAATCCACCTCGCTGGCGTCCATGATTGGCTATCGGAACCTAAACTCCACTGGTCATATCATTACCATCGAAGACCCGATCGAATATGTGCACAAACATGAGGGCTGCATCATTACTCAGCGCGAGGTGGGTATTGATACCGAATCGTTTGAGGTCGCCCTGAAGAACACGCTGCGCCAGGCGCCAGACGTGATCATGATCGGTGAGATTCGTACGCGAGAGACGATGGAGCACGCCATTACGTTTGCGGAAACGGGTCACCTGTGTATGGCAACGTTGCACGCTAACAACGCGAACCAGGCCATGGACCGCATTGTTCACTTCTTCCCGGAAGATAGACGTCCTCAGCTATTTATGGACTTGTCGCTGAACACTAAAGCGATTATCGCCCAGCAGCTGATCCCAACGCCTGATGGCAAGGGCCGTAGAGCAGCGGTAGAGATTTTGATTAACTCGCCGTTGATGGCTGAGCTCATCCGCAAGGGCGAGATTAATAAGATGAAAGACTTGATGAAAGAGTCTGTCAACCAGGGTATGAAAACCTTTGATCAGGCCCTGTTTGAGCTTTATCAGGCTGGCGAAATCAGCTACGAAGACGCCTTGCGTCACGCGGATTCTGCCAACGAAGTTCGCTTGCGCATCAAGCTTAGCCAGGGCGGCGATGCCAAAACCCTATCGTCGGGACTGGACGGAATCGACCTGGTCAAGACAGACGAGGAAAAGAACTCGGGCATGCTGTAGCGCTATATCGCAGCTACCAATCTCCAAACTGGCTCTGCAGGGCGGCAACAATAGCTGGCCCTGCAGTTTCTGTACGCATGATCCTGGGGCCACAACGTACCGACTGAAAATTGGTGAGTTGTAACAGGTCCACCTCCTTTTCGCTCCAACCGCCTTCTGGCCCAATGGCAATGCTGATTGCCTCCGATGCATCTATCTTGAGATCCTTAACGCTGGTTTTTGCGTTTGGGTCCGCCAGGAGTCTAAGCGGGCACTCTACTGTGCCTGCAGCCAAAGGCGTCGATCCATGGACGCGAATTTCTGGGATGAAGTTGCGGCCTGATTGTTCACAAGCCGCGATAACGACCCCTTGCCAGTGGCGCACCCGCTTGTCCAGTCGGTCGCCTTTGAGTCGAACTTCTGTGCGGTCTGCAAAGACCAGATCAAATCCATTGGCACCAAGTTCGGTAGCTTTTTGCAGGATCTGATCCATGCGCTCGCCGCGGGCAATGCCCTGTAGCAGATGGATGTTGAGGTTGGACTGACTTAGGTTGTCAATCGCGCTGCTCAGCTTGACTTGAGCCGCAGACGTGCTTGCGCTGGTGATGCGCCCTTCAAACTCGGTACCGTCCTGATTGAATAAGCGGACAATGTGGCCTTCACGATGTCTGAGGACTTTGGTCAGATAATGGCTGCGATCCTTAGGCAGCTCAATCGTCTGCCCAAGCGCCAGCGGCTGATCCACAAAGAGTCGGCTAATTCGCATCAGCAACCGCCCTTTCTATGCCGGCCTTTGCTACGTCAACCATCATGCGAATTTGTTCTTCATCAATTACGTAAGGCGGCATGAAATAGACTACATTTCCCAGGGGGCGCAGTAACACTTCGTTGTCTAGTCCGTATTGATACACTTTGAGTCCGCGCCGCTCGGTCCAGTCAAATGGCTCCCTGTTGGCTTTGTCGCGAACCAGCTCGACAGCGGCAATCATGCCAGTTTGACGAACCTCCGCTACGTTGGGGTGATCATTTAATGGGGCCAATTCCTGGGCGAGATGTTTTGCCAGGGCCTCGTTGCGGGTGATCACCGGTTCGTCTTCAAAGATATCCAGAGTTGCCAGCGCGGCTGCACAAGCCAATGGGTTGCCCGTGTAGCTGTGGGAATGGAGAAAACCTTTGAGCGACTCGTAGCTGTCGTAGAATGCATTATAAACTCGGTTGGATGTGAGCACCGTGGCTAGCGGTAAAAAGCCGCCGGTAATGCCTTTGGATAGACACATGAAATCTGGCGTAATTTTGCCCTGCTCGCAGGCAAACAGCGTGCCGGTACGGCCAAATCCAACGGCTATTTCGTCGGCGATCAGGTGCACCTGATACTTGTCGCAAAGTTCGCGCAGACCCGTGAGATAGCTGGGGTGATACATGCGCATATGGCCTGCACACTGCACTAAAGGCTCTACAATAATCGCGCATACCTCTTCGTGATGCTGCTTCAGCAAATCTTCCATCGGTATTAGCATCTTTTTCGAATGCGTTTCCCAGCTGTCTGAGGGATTACGTTCAAAGCAGTCTGGTGACGGCGCGGTGATGGGTTTTAGCAGCAGAGGTTCGTAGGTCTCTTTGTACAATCCTACGTCGCCCACGGCCAGCGCGCCCAGGGTTTCGCCGTGATAGCTGTTGGACAGATTGATAAAGCGAGTGCGTTTGCTCTGGCCCGTATTACGCCAGTAGTGAAAGCTCATTTTCAGCGCAACTTCAACTGCTGACGAACCATTGTCCGCATAAAACACTTTGTCCAGCCCTGGTGGGGTGAGTTGGGTCAGGCGCTCGGCAAGCTCTACCGCTGGTTCGTGGGTAAATCCCGCAAGCATGACGTGTTCCAGCGTGCGCGCCTGATTAGCAATTCTGTCGGCGATGCGCGGATTGGCATGACCAAACAGATTAACCCACCATGAGCTCACTGCATCCAGATATCGACGGCCATCGGCATCATATAGCCACACGCCATCGCCCCGCTGAATAGGAGTCATGGGCAACCACTCATGATCTTGCATCTGGGTGCAGGGGTGCCAGACCACGCTTAGATCGCGCTGGGACAAAGACATTTTGCTCATGCAGTTAGGTCATTCATTCGAAAGAAGGGCGAGATTATCTAGGCAAACGGCGTGACGCAACCGAAGTGGCGAACTGCCAGCGGTCAATTGCGGTCTATGGCATAGTGATCAATGGCGGCAAGGTAGCTACAATGCTGCACAAACAGATACAACAAGGGAATGGTACAGGATGCAAAACAAGCGGCGAAACGCGGGTTTCACTCTGATTGAAGTCTTAGTCGTGGTAGCGATTTTGGGTATATTGGCGGCGGTGGTGGTCGTGAATTTGGCTGATGAACCAGATAACGCTCGAATTGCCGCGGCCCGACAGGATATTCGGGCGCTGGAGTCTGCGCTGGAAATCTACAAGCTGCAAAACTACAACTACCCCAGTACGCAACAGGGTCTAGAGGCTCTGGTGAGTAAACCAGCCGGAGATCCGCCAGCGCCGAATTGGAAGGCCGGCGGATATCTGAAGCGCTTATCAAATGATCCCTGGGATCGACCTTATCTCTATCTTAGCCCAGGCAGTCACGGGGCTATAGATATCTATTCGCTGGGTGCTGACGGACAGCCTGGCGGAGAAGGACCAAACGCCGATATTGGCAACTGGGACTTGTAAGCGCATCCGATATGCAACACAGCGGACACCAGGGCTTTACATTAATCGAGCTGCTCGTGGTGCTCGTGATTATCAGTATCGTCTCGGTCGCCATTGTGTTGAGTGGCGGGCTTGCTACGCCCAACCGGGATGTAAAAAGCGAGGCGCAGCAGTTTGCCGGATTGCTGCAGGCCAGCTGTGAAGAGGCGCTCCTGCTTGGCAATGACTATGGTGTGGTTTTGGATAAAACCGGGTACTTGTTTGTGGAGTTCGAAGACGATGCCTGGGTAGAGCGCATGGACGATACGCTCTATCGACCACGTTATTTTTCCCCGAATGTGCAATTTGAGTTGTTTGTAGAAGGCCAAGGCGCTGACCGCGACGAGCAAAACGAATTGTTCCCCCATGTGGCATGTTTGAGCTCTGGGGAACTGACACCATTTGAAATGCGCTTGTGGCAGGAGTCTGTGGATCCAGTCACTGTCACCGGGCTGGCGGACGGGACCATAAACGTAGTCGACAATGCTTAAGCGATCCTATAACTCCGGATTTACCCTGCTGGAAGTGCTGGTTGCCCTGGCAATTCTGGCGGTCTCCATGGGAGCTATCTTTCAAACCATGGGCCAGCAGGCAGGGCATCGAGAATCCATGCGAGAGGTGACGTTCGCCAACATTGTGGCGGCTGAAGTCCTTTCACAACAGCGGCTTAACGAACCCTGGCCGGATATCAGTGAGTATTTTGGTCAGTTGGAGTTGGCCAATGATTACTGGTTCTGGTCCATGCAGGTGGCTGGGACCGAAGACCCTATGCTGCGACGAGTGTCGCTGAGAGTATTCAAAGATCCGCAGCGCTCGGAGCAATTAACCGAGGTGGTCACATTGCTGGACCAGCCCCGAGGCCGGCAATGAATTCATTGCCGAATAAGCCAGCTGTCTCAATGGTGCACCGTTTGGCTTCGGGGCAGCGTGGCTTTACCTTGTTTGAGGTAATCATTGCGATCAGCATTTTTGCCGTAGTAGGCGTGATTGCCAATGTCGGTATCAAATCTTTTGTCGATAGCCAAAGTGCGTTGGTTGCAGAGTCGGAACGGTTGAACGCGTTGCGCATGGGTATTGCAACATTAGAACGGGATATTCGGCAGGCGGTACCCAGAGCTGTGCGAGATGGTTATGGGGCCGAGCTGCAACCCATGTTGGGTGGCGGGGTTTCGTTAACGCTGACCAGAGGGGGCTGGAGCAATCCCCTTGGCCATACCAGATCTAATTTGCAGCGCGTGCAATATGGTTGGGAAAATGATGGTTTGGTTCGCTTATATTGGCCGGCTTTGGATCGATTGCGCACAACTGAGCCACAAAGATCTCAGCTTTTGGAACACATTGATGCAATACAGTTTGAGTTCCAGGATATAGACCTCAACTGGCATCCCACCTGGCCACCAATTAATACCCAACTGAGTCCCAACCAGAATGCCAACCAAGCCAGCATAGCCTGGCCCAGGGCAATCCAGTTCCGCATAGATCACCAATCCTACGGTGAATTTACTCGTACCATCGCGCTGCCGCCATTACCGCAGCCCATCGAACAACATTTTGGCGACCCGGGCGATCCTGGCGATGGGGACGGCAATCCGCTCACAATCGATGGCAGCGGCTAATGTCTGACGCAGACAGGCAAACCGGCGCCGCTTCGCGCCATCGCAGCCAAGCAGGTGTGGCGTTAATTACCGCGCTGCTGGTAGTCGCAATTGGCACACTGGTCGCCGTGGAAATGACGCGTAATCTGCGCCTGGATATACGCCGGACCCAGGTAGGTAATGCGCAAATCCAGGCGCAGCAGTATGTGCTGGGCCTGGAGGCATGGGCACGTATTATTCTGCGACGCAATGATCAAGAATTTCCAGCAATCGATAGTTACACCCAGGGTTGGACACGGCCAGTACCGGTTCTGGATGTTCCGCGCGGAAGACTCACCGGACAGCTCAGCGCATTGGATGGTCGGTTCAATATCAACAATCTGGTGGCCAATGGCGTGCGCCAAACGCGCGAAGTTGCCAGGTTCCGTCGGCTGTTAACGCTTCTGGGCTTAAGCCCCGCGATCGCGGACGCGGCAGTGGATTTCTTAGATGCCGATGGTTTGCAGGAACCGGATGGGGCGGAGGACAATTACTATGGGCGGCTGCAACCAGGATATCGGACCAGTAATAAACCCTTTTTGCATTTATCCGAGCTAAAGCTCTTGGTGGGGGTCAATCAGGACGTATTTCAACGGCTCAGCCCCCACGTTGCAGTCCTGCCAGTAGGCAAATATCCCAGCAGGATCA
The DNA here is from genome assembly GCA_964630895.1 of uncultured Gammaproteobacteria bacterium. GTDB lineage: Bacteria > Pseudomonadota > Gammaproteobacteria > Xanthomonadales > SZUA-38 > CAZVYE01. The sequence goes on from CAZVYE010000084.1 coordinate 8,905, forward strand.
ACGTCAATGTCGCAAGCGTTGAAGTGTTGGCTGCACTCCACGAGAGTATTGACCTGCGGGCTGCGCAAGCGCTGTACAATCGCGGCCGGGCAAACTTTAGTAATCTATCGGAGTGGATGGAGCAGCCACAACTGGCTACCATACCGCCGGCAGAGCTTCGCAATGTGGTCGGCTTTGAAAGCCGATATTTTCTCGCAACGGGTAGTACAGAAGTGGACTCGGTAAGAAGTCAGTTCTTTGCTGTCATTGAGAAGGGACAGGAAGGTTATCAAAGTATTCAGCGTGGTCGAGGTTCTTATCTCTAAATCTGCTTTGCAACGGGTATTGGCGCATCTATGTCACAACACTTAATAATCTGGCTACACGGCGAGGGACACGCAACCCACTGGGCGCAAGTGTCTGCTGGAACGGTAGACGGACCCTACGAAATTCGTGGTGCTGAAGACGATCTGGCAAAACATGCCAAGGAAGCACACCGAGTCTGGGCATTGGTACCAACCCAAAAAGTGTTAGTGAGCGGCGTACAACTGCCACAAACCACGGGAGCACGGCTGCTAAAGGCAGTTCCGTTTGCGCTGGAAGATCAATTGGCCGATGACGTGGATAGCTATCACTTTGCTATCGGCGAAAAATTGCCGGGTGGACAGCATCAGGTTGCTGCGGTTGCTCATGCGGACATGCGCGCTTGGCAGGAAGAGTTGGATCGTCTCGGTGTGGGTGCCGATTTCCTGGTCTCAGAAGGCCTGCTTTTGCCAGTGGAGAACGACGCCATCAGCATCCTGGTTGCCGAAGACACTGCGGTACTGCGCACTGCGGCGGACCGCATATTTGCGCTGGATTTCGCAGAAGTTGGTTTGGTGTTGGAGCTAGAGGGTGGCGAACAGCAGCATCATGTATACGGTGACGCATCGCGGGTTCCCGATTTAGGCCGCGCCGACAAAATTACCCCAGTTCGAGATTGGCGCTCCTGGTTGGCGCAGCAGGCCCCTGCGGCTCCAAGCCTTAATCTGCTTAGCGGGGACTACGTCAGTAAGCGCGCTGACGGTTCAACGGCATGGAAAGTGTTTACCTGGGCTGCGGTGGCGGCTGCGATTGCGGTCGGAATTGGTGTGACCGCAAGCTATATCGAAGCGCAGCGATTGACCCGGCAGTTAGACGAGATCAACCAATCCAGCCAACAGGTGCTATTACGAGTTGCGCCAAATACTCAGCGCATTGTGGACGCGCGCCAGCAAATGGAGATGCTGCTGGAACAAAAAACCGGCGCAGCATCAGGTGGTGGTTTGTTGGATTTGCTGGTTGCTATTGGACCCAACATTTCTGCAGACAAACAGCTTGAAATAAGAAGCATGCAATATAGAGACAATACGCTGCTACTGCAGCTGCACGCTCCGGCCTTACCAAACGTGGAAAGAATTCGGCAAAGTATCGATCGTAAAAGCGGTATTACCGCCAGCCTGGAGTCTTCCAATCGAACAGATAACGGGATTAGCGTTCGCATCCGAGTGAGTCGCAGCGCATGAGGATCTGGTGGCAAGGATTAAGTGAGCGAGAGCGTCGATTAATTTCGGCGATGCTGGTTGTGGTGGTTTTGGCGTTGGTCTGGTTGCTGTTCTGGCATCCGTTGAACAAACAAATTGCCAGCGCGGACGAACAGATCGAGCGGGCGCAGGTAAACCTGGAATGGATGCAAGAGGCGGCATTGCAGGTTCGTTCTCAAGGCGGGGCTACTGGTCCTACTGCCTCGCGACAGGGGAAATCGCTATTGGCATTAGCGGAGGAGACGGCGCGACGCAGTGGTTTGGGCGAAGCGTTTCGTCGGGGTGAACCGGCGGGCGACGGACAGGTTCGCATCTGGTTCCAGGGCGCAGACTTTGACCAGTTAATTCGTTGGTTGGAGTCCATGCAATCTAGCTTTGGCGTCGAAGTGGAGGATGCATCCATTGACCGGGCTGGTATCGCCGGTTTGGTGGATGCCCGAATTAGTCTCACCGATCCATAGTGAAAAAGCTTGTTGTTCTAGCCATTGGGTTGGGCTTGCTGTGCGTGGTCGCCCTTGTAATTGCGCGGCTGCCGGCAAGCGTTGTCGCCGACGCAATTGGCAAATCTCGTGGGGATTTTACCTGCGTCAACCCCACCGGGACTCTGTGGCAGGGCAAATGCTCACAGATTTCGTTAGCCGACCAGCATCTGGGGCAAACCGAATGGGACATTGATCCCGTGGCATTCTTTTCTGGTGAATTGGCGATGGATTTCCTGGTACAAGGGGATATCCGCGCTTCTGGCGTTTTGGTTAAACCTCTGTTCGGTAAAGCACTACGCTTCGACGATGTTGATGCAGAGGGACCTGCGGACTTGCTGCAAATCATCGTGCAAGAGCCATTCTTGCGATTCGACGGACGCTTGCATGGAGAGTTGGCGCAGGTTCGATTTGATGAGGACGGTTACTTGTCGGGCCTCGAAGGGGAAATGCGCTGGCAGGCTGCCCAAATTGTGGGCCAACTTGCCGCCGATTTAGGCAATTTGCAGGTCAACTGGACCAGTACGGACAATCGGGTTGTGGGTGCGTTGCAAGACCACGGTGGCCCGCTGGGACTCTTTGGTGAGGTGGTCTTGCAAAACCGAGAATACAATATCGACGCGCTGCTCCACGATCGTAACGAGCAGGTTCCGCTGAGGCAGGCCTTTTACGTGCTTGGTCAACCTGACAGAGAAGGTCAGCTTAAGTTACGAATTAACGGACCGCTATTATCCATCTGGCCAGCAAACTGACACTCTTTGTGTAAGAATTACTGTTCGTATAAATGAGACCAATCATGTCTGATACACCACATCCTGCGCTAGAAACGGCCATTGCAGCTGCCAGGCAGGCGGGTGAAGTTATCATGCGCTACTACGGCTCTGGACTGGATGTAGATATTAAGTCTGATGACTCACCGGTAACGCGCGCTGACCGAGAAGCTGAAGAAGTAATACGCGAAACCCTGCTAGCAGCATTTCCCGATCACGGTATCTGGGGCGAAGAACAGGGTATGGATAAGGGCACTGCAGAAAATCTCTGGCTGGTTGACCCGCTCGATGGCACCAAAAGCTTCGTGCGCAACAACCCTATGTTTTCAGTACAAATAGCGCTGATGGAGCAAGACAATTTGGTGCTGGGCGTTTCCTTGGCTCCGGTGACAGGCGAACTGCTGTACGGCGTTGCAGGGAAGGGAGCCTGGCGCAACGGAGAATTGATATCCATCAGTAACACCAGCAGGATTAAAGAGGCCAGCATTTCTTTTGGCAACATCAATACCCTTGCAGCCAGCGAACATTGGTCGAGTGTGGGAACGTTGATCCAGCAGGTTAACCGAACCCGTGGCTACGGTGATTACTTTCACTACCACCTGCTGGCAACAGGTGCCCTGGATGCCGTGATCGAATCTGACGTCAATATTCTGGATATTGCTGCACTTAGCGTAATCGTTACAGCAGCTGGAGGCGTTTTTACTGACCTTAAGGGGCGCCCGTTGGACCTGGAAACCCGGTCTGTTCTGGCATCCACACCCTGGCTGCATGCAAAGCTGCTGGAGCATATCAGTGGCTAAGCTTCCTAAGATTCGAAACAAGCGACGATACAACGAAGGCGGTATGTTCGAGATAGAGCATATGGATTTGGAGTTTTCCAATGGCGTGGAACGTGAATACCGGCGGCTGGTGACCCATGGTGTTGGTGCGGTGATTGTAGTTCCCATCACTGACGCGGGAAAAGTCTTGCTGGTTAAAGAATACGCTGCGGGTTTTCATCGCTATGAGGTAGGGTTGCCTAAGGGCAGGCTGGAGCCGGGCGAGTCGTTCGAAGAGGGCGCGAATCGCGAATTAAAAGAAGAAGTGGGGTTTGGCGCAAATAAGCTGACCTGCTTGAAGAAGGTATCACTGGCGCCGTCTTACATGAGCCATGAAACGATGATTGTAATCGCCCAGGATTTGTATCCAGAGAAGTTGGAAGGCGATGAGCCCGAAGAGCTGGAAGTCATCGAATGGGCATTTGACGATATCTACGCGCTGGCAGAACGAGACAACGTGTCCGAAGGGCGCACCCTGGCGGCGCTTTACCTGGTACGCGACTACTTACAATCAAACGGATGAATGCATGAGCGATATAGCGCAATGGATAGAACCCGTATGTGATCTGGCCCGGGTGGCGGGCGAACGCATACTGGAAGTATACGAAACGGATTTTGACGTGATTGCTAAAGCAGATGATTCGCCGGTAACGCGAGCAGACATGGCTGCGCACAAGGTGATTGAGGCTGGTCTGAAAGAAATTGCACCTGACATCCCCGTGCTTTCGGAGGAGTCTAGCCGACTCCCCTACAGTGAGCGGAAAACTTGGGGGCGCTATTGGCTGGTTGATCCCCTGGATGGCACGCGCGAATTTATCAAGCGCAATGGCGAATTCACCGTTAACATCGCTCTGATTGATAACGATGCACCCATCATGGGCGTGGTATACGTACCAATAACCCAGGATATGTATTACGCCAGCGAGGGAGCCGGCGCGTACTTACATCGTCATGGCAGCGAATCTGCAAGGAAACTCTCTGTGGCCCCTGCGAACAAAGAGCAGTATATGGTGGCAGGCAGTCGATCTCATCCCGGTGAAAGGCTCAAGCTATTTCTAGAAAGACTGGAGAACTATGAGCTGGTTAGTCTGGGTAGTTCCTTGAAGTTCTGCCGGGTAGCTGAAGGTATGGCAGACATATACGTGCGACTTGGACTTACGTCTGAGTGGGACACTGGCGCGGCTCAGTGTGTGGTCGAGGAAGCCGGAGGGAAAGTTCGTGACATCGATGGCAACAGGCTTTCCTATAACCAGAAAGACTCATTGCTCAATCCCGAGTTTGTTGTGTACGGCGACGATTCAGTGGATTGGCTATCGTTTGTGCCGCCAAAGAATTAGCGGCTGAAGCCGCGACCATTTCTTGCGGTTGCAACCTGAACTCTATTCGCTTCGCATTTTTGCACCGCCCCGAACGATGCGAACTTTGGTCGTCCCTGCGTAGGCAGGGACCCAGGAGCAATTTCGTTGCAGGATAGAGTTTAGCCACGGAGGCGGCATTATTTATCGTCACTAGCGTGACCTTCGTTTGTGCGCTTTCGATCGCACACAACGACCAGAGGGGCTTTAAGGCGAAAGCCCCTCTGGACACCCCGCGCCTTGCCCGAAAGTGCCTTGCTCCCAAATTTCGAAGCCAATTTTCAGGGCCGTCCGCAACTCGCACTTGCTCAGCAAGCTGATCAGGCACTCAAACAGTGCGGCGACCTAATCTGAAAATTACCTCCGAAATTTGGCGGCACTAAACGGGCACTTATCTATTCCCGCCCGCCTCCCTTTATGTCATTCAGGACAATGATCC
>CAZVYE010000085.1:0-14231 GCA_964630895.1 uncultured Gammaproteobacteria bacterium
TCTGCAGTTGATCAACGCCATCGCCCTTCAGCGCGGAAATCATAACGATTGCAGTGGGATTGTATTCAAGCTGAAGCTTTTCGGCCAAAGGCAACAGTTGGGATTTGTCATCCAGTAGATCCACTTTATTCAGTGCAATTACCACTGGCGTACCTGCACTGACTACCTGACGCCCCACCATTTCGTCCTCTTCTGTAAAATGGCGTGCATCGACGATCCAGCAAAGTGCATCGCACTGCTGAAGTGTCGCTTGCGCAGCTCGGTTCATATAGCGATTGATCGCCTTTTTCGCATCCTGATGAATACCGGGCGTGTCGAGCATGATGAGCTGCCCTGAATCCGAGGTCTTAATACCCATAACTTGAGTACGAGTGGTCTGGGGCTTGGGCGCTGTAATGCTTAATTTGAGCCCCAAAATACGGTTCATAAGCGTAGACTTACCAACATTTGGCCGCCCGACAAACCCTACATATCCAACGCGAAAAGATTTGCTATCGTTCATCGTAGTGTATCAATGGCAAGCTTGGCCGCCGCTTGCTCTGCTTTGCGAATGCTGGACCCAGAAGCCTGCGTACGAATCTCAGTTCCGGGCAAGTGACATTCTACGGTAAATGTTTGCGCATGGTCGGCCCCAGTAGACTCCATCAGCTGGTAATTTGGCAGCGCCATGCTGCGGCCCTGCAACATCTCCTGCAATCGCGTCTTGGGATCTTTCAGAGCTTCAGCAGGGGGAAGATCACGAACGCGTTCGCCAAACCATTCGATAATAAGCGTTCGGGCAGCCTCGAAACCACCATCCAGGTAAACAGCCCCGAGCAGCGCTTCAACGGAATCGGCCAGGATGGAGTCGCGGCGCTTGCCGCCGGATTTGCGCTCGCCAACACCCAAATGAATGTGGTCACCGAGTCCTAATTCACGGGCAATCTCCACCAGGGTTTCTTTGCGTACCAATTTAGCCCGCAGCCGACTCAAGTCGCCTTCGGGCACGTCAGTAAAGTGCGCGAACACCGATTCTGCAACGACAAAGTTCAGAATTCCATCGCCCAGGAATTCCAGTCTCTCGTTGTTTACAGCACCCGCGCTCCGGTGCGTTAGCGCCTGACGTAGAAGTGATGCATCACGAAATTCATAGTTAATCAGGCGCTGGGTCATACTTAACGAGTCAGATCAACGCTCTCATCAAACGAGGCAACCACGTCCAGGTTTCCTATTAGTGGCTCTCTGCGCTCGTATTTCACGTGCAATTGATAGCCGTTTTTGCGCGTCACTTTGACATGCTGCTTCTTCACTGTATTAACGCCGTTGATGTACAAGCGCTTAAACAGGGCATTTTCAACTTGCGCAGGACTTTGCGAACTTACGCCCTGCTCTTTGGAAACGCCTTCCATCGACTGTTTTACAGAAAAGTATTCTGCGTATATTGGGAACAGCCTAAGGCCGATAAATGCTGCGAACACTACCAATGTAAGCACCATGATAAACCCAATTACCGTAATTCCACGCTGCTTTTGCATATCGCTCTCCATCATTTAGTCTATGACAGTGCCGATTCGATCCAAGCCAGAGAAGCCCAGATGCATCCAAATTAAAAATGCTCGACCCACCAGATTTTCTTCTGGAACCATACCCCAAACACGACTATCTTGGCTATTCTCTCGATTGTCGCCCATCACAAAATATTGGCCTTCTGGCACCGTCCATTCGTTGCGGCTAAATGCTGAAATCGCATTAGGCTTGCGCAAAATTTCGTGCTCAACGCCCATCAAGTCTTCTACGACCAGGGTTGCACCCACATCTTCGGTGGAGCCATCGCGCCCAAAGTAGGTGCCACGGACCTCATGGTTGACGCGATCACCATTGATATACAGACCACTTTGATCAACGCGAACCACATCGCCAGGCAAACCGATAACGCGCTTGATATAGTCGAGTTCTGGCTCTTGCGGCTTACGAAACACCACCACATCGCCTCGCTCTGGCTGACCCACTGGGATCACCTTAGTATGGATCACTGGCAGCCTTATGCCATAGGAAAACTTGTTTACCAGAATGAGGTCACCGGTAAGCAAAGTAGGCACCATGGAACTGGACGGGATTCGGAAAGGCTCCGCCAGGAATGAGCGAATCAGCAGCACGATAAGAATAACCGGAAAGAAAGACCGGCAGTACTCCACCACCATGGGTTCTTTGGTGTCCTTATTGCGGCGCACAATAAGCCGATCAAATGCCCAAACCATTCCCGTAAAAACGGTGAGAATGACCAGTGCTGCTTCGAAATCGAAATGCATTATGAAGTATTCCTATTATTGGTCGACTTTGAGGATGGCCAGGAATGCTTCCTGAGGTATTTCTACTTTACCAACCTGTTTCATCCGCCGTTTGCCGGCCTTTTGCTTTTCTAAAAGTTTGCGCTTACGAGAAACGTCCCCGCCATAACATTTTGCAGTTACGTTTTTGCGCAAAGCTTTAACATTGGTGCGCGCGACAATATGCGAGCCGATGGCTGCCTGAATGGCGACTTCAAACATCTGTCTTGGAATAAGCTCTTTCATCTTGTCTGCTAACTCCCTGCCGCGTCGTTGCGCCTGAGAGTGATGCGTGATGATAGATAAGGCATCAACGCGTTCGCCGTTGATCAATATATCAACGCGAACAAAAGCACCCGGCTCAAATCGCAAAAAGTCGTAATCAAACGACGCATAACCACGGCTTACTGACTTGAGACGATCAAAGAAGTCGAGTACCACTTCGGATAACGGCAACTCATAACTGATATTGACCTGATTACCCATGTACTGAATCTGTCTTTGTACCCCACGCTTTTCTTCGCACAAACCAATAACTGGACCAACATAGTCTTGGGGAACCAAAATATTACCCAAGATTAGCGGCTCCCGAATTTCGTCCACTTCGTTGGTTGGCGGTAATTGCGCAGGGTTATCGATTTTTAGCTCTTCGCCACTCTGGGTACGCACTTCGTAGATCACCGTTGGTGCGGTGGTGATCAAATCAATATCGTACTCCCTTTCTAAGCGCTCCTGGATAATCTCCATATGCAGCAATCCCAGGAAACCGCATCGGAATCCAAAACCCAGTGCTTCGGAAGTCTCTGGTTCGAAATTGAGCGATGCGTCATTAAGCTGCAGTTTCTCGAGTGCCTCCCGGAGATCGGGATAATCATCTGCGCTGCTGGGGAAAAGGCCAGCAAAAACCCTCGGCTGCACCCGCTGGAAGCCAGGCAGTGCCGCATCTGCAGGCTTACGATCGTGGGTTACCGTATCACCAACAGGCGCACCGTGAATCTCTTTCACTGAAGCAGACAGAAATCCAACCTCTCCAGGCCCCATCTCTTTGCGATCCAGGGCTTTTGGCGTGTAAACACCCAGCTTCTCGGCAAGGTAACTCTGACCCGTCGACATCATACGAATTTTATCGCCTTTGCGGATCGTGCCCTGCTTAACCCGAATGAGAGAAACAACCCCTAAGTAGTTGTCAAACCACGAGTCGATAATGAGCGCCTTTAGCGGCGCCTCGGGATCACCTTCCGGTGGTGGAATCTTCTCGACCAACGCGTCTAATATGGCAGGCACGCCTACGCCCGTTTTTGCACTTACTTCGAGCGCGTCAATAGCATCAATGCCAATGACACTTTCAATTTCGTCTTTTACCCGATCGGGATCGGCCGAAGGCAGATCGATCTTGTTCAGGACGGGTACCACTTCTAGACCCTGCTCTACTGCGGTATAGCAATTGGCAACACTTTGTGCTTCTACGCCCTGCGCAGCATCCACAACCAGCAATGCCCCCTCGCAAGCCGACAATGAGCGAGAGACCTCGTAGCTAAAATCGACGTGTCCCGGCGTGTCAATGAAGTTTAGTTGATAGGTTTCACCATCACTTGCGGTATATTCCAAAGTGACACTTTGGGCCTTGATCGTGATGCCGCGCTCGCGCTCCAAGTCCATGGAGTCGAGAACTTGCTCGGCCATCTCCCTCTCGCTAAGACCACCGCATACCTGGATGAATCGGTCCGCCAGGGTCGACTTGCCGTGATCCACATGCGCGATGATGGAAAAATTGCGAATACGTTGTTGGGAAATTTTCGCCATAAAAAATAGCCATCAGCTTAAGCCAATGGCTGGTCCGTCCACAAAATTCTGGAATTCTACTGAATAAAGGATGAAGTTGGTATCACTGATTGCTCACTAGCCTCTACGCTGTCCACAACAACATACGTTGCGCCGTTTCCTCGGTGGACTAAAAAGGCCATAGGTTTACCAGGATGCGTCGCGCGCAGCTGAGAGTCAAACTGATCAACCGTTTGTACGGGACGCGCATTGATCATGGTAATAACGTCGTCCAACCTAAACCCAGCTCGATAGGCTGCAATACCCTTTATGTTAGTTATCTCTAATCCAACTACACCACTATCTAGCTCAATCTCCTGAAGGGACAGACCTAACCGGGGCAGTTCGTCCAAATCTGGTCGGGACTTTATGCCTTCGTTGCTCGCTTGTCGCTGCGGCAAGGCACCAATAGTGACTGGCACCTGCATCGTCCGGCCCGACCGAATCAGCGTTAACTCGGACTCGGAGCCTGGCGTGGTCATCCCAACCAGTGGCGGAAGATCTGAAAACCGACTCACCGGATTGCCATCAAAAGCTACAATCACATCCCAGGGCTGAACACCGGCGTTTTGCGCTGCGCTATCTTCCGCCACATAAGTCACAATTGCTCCATAGGGATCTGCAAGTTCGAGAGCCTTGGCCAAATCCAAGGTAACGTCTTCAATTCCAACTCCCAGCAGGCCGCGCCTAACAACGCCTTCATCGACCAATTGCTGTACTACTGACGACACCACTGGTGCCGGAATCGCAAAAGAAAGTCCCATATAGTTACCGTTTTCGGAATAAATTTGGGAATTTATTCCGACTACAGCACCATCCAGGCTCAAAAGTGGGCCGCCGGAATTGCCACGATTGATTGGCACGTCAGTCTGGATAAAGGGCACATATTGCTGATCAACAAAGTTGCGCCCCATGGCGCTTACAATTCCAGTTGTAACTGAATTCTCAAAATTAAACGGCGAGCCAATCGCCACTACCCAATCCCCCACGTGCAGGGACTCATTGTTTGAAAAGCGCAATGTTTGTAAGGAATCGCTCTCCACTTTAAGAACCGCGATATCGCTTGGCCGGTCAAATCCAATCAACGTGGCCGGCAATTCACGACGATCCATAAAGCGAACAACAATCTCATCAGCTCCATTAACCACGTGGTGATTGGTCACAATAAAACCGTCCTCATGGACAACAAAACCTGACCCGTTGGACTGATTGTCCGGGATAAATCCACCTTCGGCCTGGTCGTTAAACCACCGCTCGAACACATCCGGCAAATCGCGGTGGTTCTCATCATCCGGTGTTGCCGTGGCAAGTTCCTGAAGCGCCTCATGGTTGCTGTATCGAATGGCTTGAATATTAACCACCGCCGGCCCAGCTTGTTCTACCAGATTGCGGAAACTGGGTAACTCTGCAAACGATTCATCCGCTGGCAGCATCTCATCCAGATCAGCAGCGACGCCATAGGGAGTGAATAGCAGGCACAGCAGCAGGCCTGACGTGCATCGCATAAGTTTTGACTGAAAGAGCAAACTGATCATGAAGTAACTTTAATACCTGTAAAGGCTCGATTTCTTGGGACTGACGCGACCAGCGCCAATAAGGCCATGCCAACTGCCATTGGTTCGCGCATGGACCAATCTGGCAACCATTGTACTCCTGCAAGCAAGGTCAGCAAGAATGCTCCCAGGGGCAAGAGGTAGGCAAAACAGACATTCTTCCATTGAGAGCGTGGGCTACAGGCAATTTGAACTTCTTGCCCCAGTGCAACGTCGGGAGATGTTTCAGGCAGCCAAATCACTTGGAAGCCAGCCAGTTGGTTGGTAGTCAGTGCCATACCACAGCCCCGCCCTTTTTCGCAGGCCTCACAGGCGATTTTGGTCGCGAACTCTACGCCAATTCGGTCGCCGCGGCGCACGACGCATTTAGCTGGCAACCCGGTCACTGACCGTTTGCCTGACCGGCAGTATCACCTGGTCTGACGGAACTCGCCATACGTTTTACAGTTTCAGGCGGAACCTCACCCACCGCGGTAACAGTAAATCCATCGTATTGCAGACCAAACACGTTGATTGCACCCATACGCGCATGTCCGTTGATAGACTCTGAACCACCACTACTCGGCTCAACGTAAACTGAGATGGAAGCCAACCCATCAGTAAAAACCAAATGTTCCAGCATGGATTTGGCATCCGATGTACTGTGATTATGACTGGTAAGCTTAAAGCCAGGCGGCGCACTCACCTGCCAATGTTTTCTTTCCCCGGATGACGTTGGCGCATTTACATCCGAAATTTGCACCTGAACGTAGTCTTCGCCTCGAATGTCAGGCTGCAGCTCTGAATCAGTGATATGCGCACCGATATCAATGTGGGTAAACATCATTTGCTAAACCGGCGAGCCTTGGGTATTCAGCAACACCGATTTGAGCAGCATACCGGTACTTTTTTCCAACCAGAGCCGGTGCCCGTAACGCAGTTTATCCAACGGCCGAACTTCTATGATCTGGCATTCATGCCCAGCTACCCGCTCTGTCCCACCCATTGCAAATGAATACCGATTGGCTGGATCGGCCAGTTGTTCTGCAGGAATGGATGGGAACAATCGGTCGGTTAACCGTGTGTCTACGACGATGGACTGAGACTCGGGAAAAATGCAATGCACACCATTTTCGTCCCGCAAAACTTCTCGATGCAATCCGTTCAGGGACACGATGCGCTCACGCATGCCGTCCTTATCCATCCGATGCATTACCTGAACCGCATCAACGGTATCACCCCGCATGTAAACCAAGGTGCCGCGATAGCTTAAATTATTGACCGCACTCGCCATGCGGTCTAACCAGTGCTTTACCGCTTGAGTCGATTCCGCCTGTGCGTCTGTTAGGGCAACAACTGCCAGACTCGCAACCAACAACCAAGCCACTCTGTGCATAATTAATTACCGGTGGCAGACTCGTTTACAGATCTTGCAGCCTGATTTTCAAGAATAGGGGCTGCTTCTATGGCCTGAGGGTCCGATTCTGCATCCTGATCTGCAACGATGGGTGAACTCACTACATACACGTACGGCAACACGCCTTGTCCAGCGCGACTGCGAGAAAACTCGCTGTGCCTAACCACATAGCTTTGTAATCGCGGATTAATCCAGGGCGAGGACGCCGTTAAAACTGAACCCGACGCAACCTGCGCCTGCTGCGGCAACGATGGTGCTGCATCAAAATTTGGATTGTCATCCGATGCAGTAACTCGAGGGCTTGACGCGAACGCTGCTGCCGGAGCTTCCTGCGTAGCCAGACCGTCTGCTCCCATGTTCTCGTCGAGATAATTAAATCCAACCATACCTACCAGCGCCGCAACCGCCATACCGGCAGCAGGCTTGAGCCATCGTAGTCCCTGATTAGACTGCACATAGACCTGCTCTACCGACTCAAACTCCTCGTCCGCGATTGCATCCGCAACACCCGCCGCAAAGCCTTGGTCTACAGGCTGTACATCTGACTGCATCAGACCACGCAGGGCGTGTAAACGTTCCCACTCGTCACGCAGTTCGGCGTCATGTTGCAAACGCTTTATGAGAAACCGACTTTCGGATTCGGTTAACTCGCCATCCATCAATGCGCTTAAGTCTTCACGAATTTGACTGGACATCTACGCTTCCTCGGTCTCGTTTATAAGTGGGTGTAACGCCCGGTCAATGGATTCTCGTGCGCGGAAAATGCGCGAACGAACGGTGCCAATGGGACAGTCCATCGTCACCGCAATATCTTCGTAACTCATACCTTCCATCTCACGCAGGGTAATCGCGGTTTTCAAGTCTTCCGGCAGTTCTTCAATTGCCGCAAAGACCGTTGCCTCGATTTCTTCTTTCAATAATTCACGCTCTGGTGTGTCTCGATCCTTAAGTCGGGTATCGGTATCAAACTGCTCTGCATCTTGCGCTTCAATGCCATTCAACGGTGGTCTTCGGCTTTGCGCGACCAAATGATTTTTCGCAGTATTAATCGCAATTCGATACAGCCACGTATAGAACGCACTATCGCCACGAAAGTTCCCAATTGCGCGGTAAGCCTTAATAAATGCTTCTTGCGCCACATCATGCGCCTCTGCGACGTCATGCACATAGCGCGTAACCAGATTAACGATCTTGTGCTGGTACTTGAGCACTAACAGATCAAAAGCCTTCTTATCCCCTGCTTTGACCTGCTCAACTAGCAGATTGTCGACCTGTTTTTCGCCCACCTGGGCTTGCTCCTTTGGCGTAATACACCGTTCCCTGGCAGCTCGCGTCTCGGCCACGCTTTTAGTTTCGCTTTTCCTGACAGCTACCGATGAAGATTTGTTCTTCACCTGCGTATCAAGATACCACGTAGATGCGAATGTGGTCATCCGTTGAATTACTCCTAATGCTCAGCTTTTCTGTGAAAGCCGCCCATTGACTCAGGCCAGCCAGTCCGCAAGCACCCCCAGCACGAAACTCAACCATCAATCCCAACGCAACTCAGACATGGCACCACGCAATTTCAAGTAGAATCCTAGCTAAAGTGCTTGCGATAGGTCTGACCATGCCTGCCCATAAAGAGTTCCATGCAATTGATAAAGAAATCTACTTAAACCATGCCGCTATCGGTCCCTGGCCACAGCGCACTCAGCAAGCGATACGGCAATTTGCTGCGGAATTTGGTTCTCGTGGCGTCATCAACTACTCGCCATGGCCACGTGCCGAGCAGGATTTGCGAAGTAATCTTGCCAGGTTGGTGGGCGCAGATTCCCCTGGGGACATCACCTTATGCAAGAACACTTCGGAGGCCATTTCCACGATAGCATTTGGAATAAAATGGCAAAACGGCGATGAAGTGCTGGTTCCAAAAGACGAATTTCCAGCCAACCGATTTGCATGGAAGGCGCTAGAGAAACGGGGCGTCGCAGTTCGGCTGATAGCGGTCCGCGCCGAAGGAAATCGCGCTGATGCGCTTATAGACAGCGTGAGTCCAGCAACCAGACTCATCAGCTGCTCCTCAATTCAGTATGACTCTGGAGAAGTGACCGATTTGCACCGGATTGGCACTTTTTGCCGAGAGCACGAGATTCTCTTTTGTGTCGATGCAATTCAGAGTCTTGGCGGTGGCCAACTCATTAACGTGCAAGACATGCATATAGACGCACTGGCCGGCGGCAGCCACAAATGGCTGCTGGCACCCGAAGGCGTCGGCTTTGCCTATATCCGCGAATCTCTGCGCGCGCAGTTAGAGCCACTGAGCTACGGCTGGCGTATGAGCGATGCACCTATCACCACGGGCTGGCTGAAGGAACAACGGTCTGACAGCGGCAGCGGCCTTGAATGCGGCACTTTAAATACGCTGGGCATGGTAGGGTTAAATGCCTCATTGTCTCTCTTGTTTGAAGAAGGACTGCCGGAGGTTTGCAAGAAGATTGGAGCTTTGTCGGAATCACTGCAAGACGGTCTGGAATCACTTAGCCTGGCCGCGCAGGTTTTGCCAACTATCAGCAATCCCAGTGGAATTGTAAATATCCAGTTTACTGATATGCAGCCTGAAAGCATCGGAAAACTCTTTCGGCAGCTTAGAAGCCACCATGTCCACTGTGCCATGCGCGGACAGGGCTTAAGATTTTCCCCGCACTTCTACAACGACACCGCAGAGATCGAGTGCGCTATTGAGCGCTTAGCAAACATCGCTAGCGCTCTATAGATCCCACTTCAACTGCGGACAAGCAATACTTTAACCGGTACGTCGGCGGCTGCGGTCCTTTTGTTCCGGACGCAGTGCTTCTATCTGCTTCCACACTTCGTCAGCCTCATTGAGCAGATCTTGCTGTTCCAGCCAGATGGCATAGAACACCAGCTCGGAGACCGACGCATCGTCGCCAGGATGACGCTGCTGGGCCTGCTGCGCAAGCGCTTGCTCTGCCAGGCCAAAGTCTGCCCAACTGCTAAATTTACGACCATCCGGTAACCGCGTTTCCAAAGACCAGCTATAAAAAGCGCCCGGCTCGAGCTCAACATGCTCGGGTATAGCAAGCCTGTGTCCGGTTACCGTCGACTCAAGCAGAGACTCTCCCTCTGCATCGGTCAATTCAAATGTGTATCCAATTCCTTCGGCCAACTCTACCCACTCAAATTGCTGCGGTGGGGCTATCAATGTGGTATTGACCGGTGCAATCAATTGCAAACGAGTCTCGTTGGGCATCGCGCGCATGACCATTGCCGCCTGAGCCAGTCCCACCGGCGAGACGCTACCGCTTCCCTCAGGCACCAACGATTCACTCGCTGGCTCGGATCCTGTCAGCGTTTTCGGCGCGGCAGCCCCAACCTCAAATTTCGCAGGTCCCGTGTATGAGAATTCAGCCCCATTTTCGAAGTAAACGACCACGATGTTAGCGCCTTCAGCCACGTCAATTTGGCTACCAGGCATCATTTCTGTGAGCAGTTCTACGTCTTGCCCATCCATTTGGGCGCTTCCAACAATATCGGTCACCATTGCTACGGGCTCTGCAATCGCCACTGAACACACCAGAGCTAATAGCCCTATGACCGCCACGCGTAATCCATTCACCATTGTTCCTCCTAACCCACGGAACTTGTTGTGTTGCAGCTAATTTTACGAGTTTTTCTGCACAATTGGGCAATAAATTGCTCGTCGAGCAATATTCCTACGCAAATACAGGGAATTATCCGGCCCGAGACCATGCATACACTCGAACGGGTGTGTGACCTTTGATGTTTTGCACCCCGCAGTCGACCATCTGCTCCTGATCTGCAGCAAACAGCTCCAGATAGACTTGCTCCGTCAAGACAATATCCGCCTCCAAACCCCGCGTGAGCCCCTCAACGCGTGCCGTCACATTGACGGTATCTCCGATTGCTGAGTATTCAAACCTGGAACGTGCGCCCACATGCCCCACAACAACGTCCCCTAAACCCAAACCAACGCCTATAGCGATGGGTGCCTTGCCCTCACGCTCGAGCTGCTCATTGAGCACTGCCAGAGCGGCATGCATCTCGCGCGCAGCATCAAAGCCAGCCTGCGCCGGATTTTCAAGGTCTTGAGGCGCGCCAAAAAACGCCATAATGCCATCGCCCATATACTTGTCCAGCGTTCCACCATGATCATGTATGGCAGGTGTAACCGCATCAAAGTAACGATTCAGCAGTGACAGTACGTTGCTTGCATCCATGGATTCGGACAAAGTGGTAAAGCCACAGATGTCCGCGAACATCAGACAGATTTTACGGCTCGCACCACCCAACTCAGGCGAGATGCTGCCGTCCATGATCTCGTTCAGTATCTGTGGACTTACGTAGCCACCAAAAGCATCTCGCATGCGTTGCTTTTCAAATAGATTGCTAACCGAATCAACAAAGGTCTTGTAAAGCCAGGCCAACGTAGCAACCAATATCAAGGGCACCATGGGCACGCGCCAACCAGACTCAAACGCCATGGAAGATGCAAACACTACTGCCAGTGCAAACAAGGCCAGGGCGCCCAACCAAAGCAACTGCCTGTTGCCGGCAAATAAAAATGTGGTTGCGATTGCCAATGCCAACAGATATAGCCAAGCAGGGACAGGCTCGATCATGCGATCGGCAGCGAGGGACCGATAAGATTGCATATGAATAAGCACCCCTGGCGCATAGGGATTCTCTTCCCATGCGGAAAGCACTACCGGTTGCAGATGACGGTCATCGAAAGGCAATACGCCACCAACAAAAACCACTTTCCCAGAAAATGCTTCTTTGAGCTTCGCTACGTTTCCGGCGCGCTGCCATTCGAGCACATCTAACATAGAGACGTAATCGATTTGTTCACCAACCGTAAAATCGATCCAGCCATCCGTTACTGGCAGGCCCAGAGACCGAGCTATTTGTCCAACCAATGTTGGCAGCCCCAGTTCGTCTTCTATCGACGCGTTAACGAAACGCCGCACCACCGCATCTTGTTCCTGGGTCTGCTGGACTACACCGAATCCTTCTTTACGCAGTAGTGCCTGAAATTTCCCAAATACCGGGTGCAACGCGCCATCTGCGGCTAGTGTACGACCAAAAATGACGTGTAAGTCATTGCGTTTTGCCTGGGCCAAAGCCAGTAGAAGCTTGCGATCATTGTCTCTTTGCAAAAACGAATCATAGGATCGGTCTGGCAATACCAAATCAAATGCCAACACCGAAGCATCAGACTGAGAAATACCAGTAATCAGTTCGGCTAAAGGCTCATGCCAGAGCGATAGCGGTGCAGGAATGGCTTCCACAGTGGCCTCGTCAATTCCCACCAATGCGACTGGTGCCGCGGGAAGCGGAGCCTCGGCGTGCTGTGCCCGTAGGAACTGCAATTGAAGATCATAGATTTGAAGCTCCAGCCGTTCCAACAAATCAATCCGGAGTGCAAACAGACCAAATATCACCAGCAGTACGGCGACTAACGCTCTCGCTGCCTTAGAGTTCCAGCGCAGCGACGCCTTCAAGAGTTCCGGCATGGACTAAAACAACCGGTAAGTTAGAGAAAAATGTACGCCTTCGTCCTGCAGGTCTTCATCCAAAAACTCTACATCGTCAAGCGCGTGCGCCAAGTACAACTTCATCTGCAGGTTGCGCGTGGGATCCCAGAGCGCGCCCACGCCGACGCTTGAAATCGACTTGGGCTGTGGCGTGGCAAAATCTTCGTTCCAACCGCGCCCTACATCCGCAAAAAACGCCCACTGAAATTTGGCATTTCCAAATTCATCCTGGAACGCGGGAATACGATATTCGGCTGAAGCCAGCCAGCCGTTGTCGCGCACCATGAGATTCTGACGGTACCCCCTAACTGAGTGCATACCCCCCAAAGAAAACTTTTCCATAGGCAACAATCCATCCAGAGTCTTTTGCAAGTCCCCCCGCAGAATCAGTTGATGGCCCCAATCGGTAAATCGCTTCGCCCACTGCCCTTGGAACAGGAAAGTAGTGAACTCAGAGTCCGGCAGTACGCCTGCATTGATGGTTGGATCCAAAACGTCAATACCGCGACTGATGCGACCACGTAATGCCAGCACTCGATCAGATCTTCGGTCTACCCAGTCCGCCGTAATTCGGGCTACGGTAACTTCACTACGCCCCTGCTGCACGCCAGGCGAGAATGAAAAAGGAATGCCAAGCAGAGACGTGAAGCTGCGGCGATTCTCTAAGCTCCCGGTAAACGTCAATGACCGGTATCGGTCCTTATACCAGGGCACAACCAAGTCCAGCGCGTAGTTCTCGGAATCGCTGGCTATATCAATTCGATTAAATGGTTCTTCAATGACCTGGGAATCGCTGTTCTCGTAGGTGAACCCCAACGTCATTCCCCTGGCCGTAATCGGAAATGCATAAGTCACACCAAAATCATCCAGGCCGTCCGCTGTACCGTATCTGGCATACAGGCGGTCTCCAAATCCTAGTAAATTCAGGTGTTTGAAACTCGCTTCTATCCACTCCGACCCTACGCTAGGCGCCCTGTCGTTAGCGGCGCGCAGGTTAAAGCTGTAGGGCTTCGCCTCTTCCACATCAACAAGCAGTCGGGCCAGGCCGCGACGAGAACCGGGCACCAGTCGACTGGTGAGGCGCCGTACCAGGGGATCATTGTGAAGTTCACGCAGTGCATCTTGCAAATCGGCCACATTGAGAGGCTCATCAGGTTCGAGCACCAAACGATTGGCAACGTAATTGCTCCGCAGGCGTCCATCCGTCTCTACAGCAACGTCTTCCAGGGTACCTTCCACGGCCTGAAAGCTGACGGTGCCGTCCGCAATCCGTTGATCCGGCAATAGTACACCGGATGTAATGTAGCCCTCTTCAAGATAAAGCTGAGTAAGTTCAAAGCGCAGACTTTGCAGATCATCCGCAGTAACGTTTTTCTGTAGATAGCGTTCTGACACACGACCGATTTTTTCGGGGTCAATTACTGAACTGTTGGCCAGCACTACATTCTGTAAATACACAGAAGGCATAGACGCCAAAGTGTCAGCTGGTGGCAGGTCAAAGGAATCCAACTCCGGCAGCGCCAGTGGAACATCTTCTTCTGGCACAAAATCTGGTAAATCAGGTCGCTCCTGCTCAACACCCGGGCGCCGTTGTAAG
>CAZVYE010000086.1:0-14140 GCA_964630895.1 uncultured Gammaproteobacteria bacterium
TTTTTTGTGTTATCGGGCTTTTTGTTGGCAAGTTGCAGTCATAGACGTGACACTTGAGATTTCGTTACATGATTACTGGTCAGTGATTAGAATTTTGGCATAATGCCGCGTTCTGCAATTACATGGCCCGCATTATGGATCTAGATTCGTCCCGATCACTGCACATCATTATTCTGGCCGCTGGCGAGGGCAAACGCATGCGCTCGACGCTGCCCAAGGTATTACAAACCGTTGGTGGACAGGCAATGTTGGCGCACGTGCTCAATACAGCGCGAGCATTGCGCCCGCAACAGTTGACAGTGGTCCACGGTTACCGAGGCCAAATGATTTACGATGCGTTCGCCCAAACCGGGGACATTCAGTGGGCGCAACAAGAGCAACAGCTGGGAACGGGACACGCAGTGCAACAGGCGGCCGAGTACATAAATCCCGACGAGCGCGTTCTGGTTCTGTTTGGGGATACGCCATTGATTCGCCCCGATACTTTAAGCGCACTAGTAACTACGCCAGAACCCTTGGCCATTCTCACCGCACAGGTGGAAGATCCAACTGGTTATGGTCGAATTTTGCGTAACGATGCGGGGCAAATTGTCGGCATCGTGGAACACAAAGACGCCAGTAGCGATGAACTGACAATTAACGAAATAAATAGCGGCGTGATTTGCGCGGACGCGGAGCGCTTACTGCCGTGGCTGACCCGGCTCAGTAACGACAATGCGCAGGGCGAGTATTATCTGACCGATCTTGTAGCTATGGCGGCAGCTGACGGCGTGGCAATGGGTTCAAGCACCTTGCAGGATGCGGCCGAAATACTCGGTGCCAATGACCGCGTGCAACTGGCAGCACTGGAGCGTGTACTGCAGCTGCGACGCGCCCAAGAGCTGTGTTTGGATGGTGCCCAGGTAATGGACCTTTCCCGGTTGGATATCCGGGGCTCTATCAGTATCGACAAAGAAGTTTTTATCGACGTAAATGTTGTGTTTGAAGGTGAATGCGCGCTGGGTGAAGACGTGCATATTGGACCCAATTGTGTGGTTAAGGACAGCAAGTTAGCCAGTGGCACACGCGTTCACGCCAACAGCATGCTGGACGGAGTCACCACGCATGGCCCATGTGATATTGGACCATTCGCACGCTTACGTCCCGGCACAGAACTCGGTACGGGCTGTAAAATCGGCAATTTCGTAGAAACCAAAAAGGCGGTATTGGGAGCCGACTCCAAAGCCAGCCACCTAAGCTATCTTGGGGACTGCGAGATCGGTAAAGACGTCAATATTGGTGCCGGAACCATCACCTGCAATTACGATGGGGTCAACAAGCATCAAACCACGATTGGTGATGGCGCTTTTATCGGTTCAGATTCGCAACTGGTAGCACCCGTAAGCGTGGGTGCTGGAGCTACCGTGGGAGCAGGCACCACCTTGACCAGCAACGCCCCGGACGATCAGCTCACCATCTCCCGCGCGCGACAACGTACCATTGCTGGGTGGGAACGCCCAGAGAAAAAATACTAACGGAATCGAGAATAATTTATGTGTGGAATTGTAGCGGCCACGGCCCAAAGAGACATTGTACCAATTCTGCTTGCCGGGCTGCATGCACTGGAATACCGGGGCTATGATTCAGCCGGATTTTGCATTGCCGACGAGAACGGATTAAAGCGGCTGCGTACTGTCGGCAAGGTAGCAAAGCTTGATCAATTGCAGCAGGAAGAGAAGTTGTCGTCTCCGGTGGGTATCGCTCACACGCGTTGGGCCACACACGGCAAGCCCAGCACCCGCAACGCCCATCCAATGCTGTCTCTGCCACGTATTGGCGTGGTCCACAACGGTATCATCGAAAATCACGATGCGCTCCGAGAGGAATTGAAAGCGGCGGGCTACACGTTTGACTCGGAAACCGACACCGAAGTGGTTGCGCACCTAATCGACCATCATATGTCGCAAGGCGCTAGTTTTGCGCAGGCGTTTCGAGAAGCTGCCCAGCGCCTGGAGGGCGGATATGCCATCGCGGCAGTTTGTGCTGACGACACCAGCACCATTATGGGAACGCGGCAAGGCTGCCCGCTGGTCCTAGGGCTGGGATTCGATGAGCACTTCTTGGCATCCGACATTCACGCCTTGCTGCCGGTAACCAACCGCTTTATCTACCTCAAGGAAGGCGATGTAGCCCAGATTTCTGCCAGCGGTTATCAGATCGTCGACAAGACGGGGCAATCTGTAGAACGCAGCGTAACCGAGTCCAAGCTCAGCGCAGAGGAACTCGATCGCGGCGAGTATCGCCACTACATGCTTAAAGAGATTTTTGAGCAGCCCGAGGTGCTTGCGGAAACACTGGAAGGGCGGATTGTAAACGGCAAGCTGCTAGACCACGCCTTGGGACAAAATGCGGAAGCGCTGCTACAAAAGACGAAATCCATTCAGATTATTGCCTGCGGCACGAGCTATCACGCCGGACTGGTTGCCCGCTATTGGATTGAATCCATTGCCGGCATTCCCTGCCAGGTGGAAGTTGCCAGTGAATTTCGCTACCGCGATACGGTGGCGATGCCGGACTGCCTCTTTTTGACCATTTCCCAATCAGGCGAAACGGCAGATACGCTTGCGGCCTTACAAAAGGCAAAGGAGCAAGGCAGCTATGTTGGCAGTCTGTGCATTTGCAATGTTCCCGAGTCCAGCCTGGTCAGAGAATCCGATTGCACCATCATGACCCGAGGAGGCCTTGAAATTGGGGTCGCTTCTACCAAAGCATTCACGACCCAGTTAGCTGTCCTGGCTATGATCACGGTGAGCCTGGCCCGTATTCAGGGCAAAGACATAGATGCGCTCACCAAACAACTCGACGGCCTTGCACAGGCAGTACAATCTGCGTTGGAGCTGAATGACCGAATCGCCGACCTCGCGAAAAACTTTGGACCAAAGCACCACACGCTATTTCTGGGTCGAGGCTGGCATTACCCCATCGCATTGGAAGGCGCGTTAAAGCTCAAGGAAATTTCCTACATCCATGCTGAGGCCTACCCCGCGGGCGAATTGAAGCACGGCCCGTTGGCGCTCGTGGATGAAGAGATGCCGGTAATTGCAGTGGCACCCGGAAACGCATTGTTGGAAAAGCTTAAGTCCAACATTCAGGAAGTGCAGGCTCGGGGCGGCGAGCTGTATGTGGTTGTCGACGAACAATCGGCCAGCCAAAAATGGGACGCGGAACATACCTTGAAAGTCCCCCACGTCGGCGAGTTCATATCGCCCATTGTGATGACCGTACCGCTGCAGCTGCTGTCCTACCACGTTGCGCTGATCAAAGGCACCGATGTGGACCAGCCACGCAATCTGGCCAAGAGCGTCACTGTCGAGTAGGCTTGCTCGCTCTCGGACATCTTTGGACTGCCCATGTCAGCGAAAAATTTTGTTGGAATCTACGACCACGCGCTACCAGATGATCTTTGCGATGCCATCATGGAGCGCTTCGAGGCAAGCTCTCAAAAAGGGCCAGGCGTTACCGGCCACGGCGTGGATGAAGCAAAAAAGAAAAGCACCGACATTACCATCACCAACTTTCCCGAGTGGAAAGACCTTTATATGCAGGTAGGACAGATTACCTACGACTTCTTGTCTGAATACATCCGTGAATACCCGTTCCTGCTGGCCGGCGCCATTAGCCTGGGAATTCAAAACGCGCAAGGCGAGATGGAGACCGTAAGTGCCGAACGCGTGGCAGAGGTGGATCCCGAGCAGCGCCTGAGTCTGACTCAGGCCGTATTTCGACTGGGTGCGCTAATTTGCCAGAAATACGATCAGAATGACGGCGGCTACTTTCATTGGCACTCGGAATTTTTCCCGCCGCCAAACGATCCGAGTCTAGAAGCGCTGCATCGCACGCTTTTGTTTATGTATTATCTCAATGACGTAGACGAAGGTGGAGAGACCGGCTTTTACTACCAGGATCTAAAAATCAAACCAAAGAAAGGTCGCATGGTCATTGCACCGGCTGGATTTACCCATACCCATTGCGGCTTTATGCCGAAATCCAGCGATAAGTATATTCTGACCTCTTGGGTTCTCTACAAACGCCGCGAGCATCTCTACGGCATCCCCGAAGGACAGTAATCAGGTACGTCCAAGCCAACCGTTTAGAACCTCATGGGCTTCGGCCACACCGTCGCCGGATGCACCAGAAAAGTCTTGAATGGAGGCTTCCAAATCCAACCCAGATATCTCGTTGGCTACTTTGAACAATGTCTGCTTGATCTGGCTGCGCTTGAGCTTGTCCGATTTGGTCAGCAGGATATGACAAGGCAATTTTGCACTTTCACACCAGCGCAGTATTTGCCAATCCGATTCTTTTAGCGGATGTCTGATATCCATAATCAAAACGAGCCCTTTCAAACTTTCACGCGTTTGAAAATACAACCCCAGCGTCTCATCCCAGTGTTTGCGCATGGACGGAGGAACTTTGGCATAGCCATAGCCCGGCAAATCGCATAGCCTTCGATCTTCGTCTAATTGAAAGACAACAATTTGCTGGGTTCGACCGGGGGTTTTACTGGTGCGCGCCAGCGATTTTCTGCTGGTTATGGCGTTTAAGGCCGTGGATTTACCGGCATTGGATCTGCCTGCAAACGCCACTTCATAACCTACGTCATGCGGCAATTGCCGTAGCTGATGGGCCGCTTCGATGAATTCTGCTCGGTTGTAAAAAGGGTCTTTCGCGTTGACCACGAGATTCTCGCTTGATATAAAGCTCTGCTGCATTGGCGGGCATGGTATCACGCCGCGATCCGAGCACCGATACCTGACTTGTCAGAAATAAACCAGAAACAAAAAAAGCCGCAAGAACGGCCTTTTCTGAAGGAGTACACCTGGTGAAAACCTGTTTGAAATTGGTGGTTGCCCTGCTTGCAACCGTAGGAGCGAGCTGGATTCCAGCACAGGCACAGTTGGTGGGCGACGCCGCAGCCGGTGAAAGCAAAGCAGCCACCTGCGCCGCTTGTCATGGCACCGACGGCAACAGCGTAATAGCTGTCAACCCCAAGCTTGCAGGACAACATGCGGATTACACGCTGCGTCAACTGAAAATGTTCAAGAGCGGCGAGCGCCAAAACGCTATCATGGCAGGCATGGTTGCCGGCCTTTCTGAGCAGGACATGGCGGATTTGGCTGCGTTTTATGCAGAGCAGACCGTAGCACCGGGTGTCGCAGAGGAGTCTATGGTAGAAGCGGGGCAGCTTTTGTATCGCGCTGGCGATCCAGATCGCGGCATCCCAGCTTGTATGGCCTGTCACGGTCCGGCAGGCTCTGGCAACCCGTTGACGCCTTACCCGACCCTCGCAGGTCAGCATTCAGAATACACCCAGACCGTGTTGACCGCATTTCGCGATGGCATGATTTGGGGTGAAGGCGACAACGAGAATCGCATAATGAACCAAGTCGCAGAGAATATGTCAGATGCTGACATCGATGTTGTTTCAACCTACCTTGAAGGTCTGCACGCTCGCTAAGCGCGAGGCGCAACTGGGCTGGTTTCAGGTTGGATTCAGCACAACTTTGGGAAAATAGCGATCACAGTCGAAATCCTTCGCCCAGGGGATCGACATGAATTTTGAATTTTAGGAGTGTACACATGAAGCGATGGACGATTTTTGCCGTGTTGGCTTTGCTCGCTACGAGCAGCTTGGCGCAACCTATGCGCTACCAAGAAGGCCAACACTACAACGTCATCGAGCCCGCTCAGCCAACTAACGATGCAAGCAAGGTTGAAGTCGTAGAAGTCTTTGGCTATCTCTGCCCGCACTGCTATCGCTTCCAGGCAAACATTGAGCCATGGCTGGAAGAAAAGCCGGAACTGGTGGAATTTCGACGTATTCCGGTGGTTTTCCAACGCCCCTGGGAGCCGCTGGCACGCGCTTATTACACTGCCGATGCTTTAGGAATCTTGGATCAGTCACACATGGCCCTGTTCGAGGCATTGCACAAGGAGCGCAAAAATCTGCGTACACCTGAGCACCTGGCAGAGTTCCATAGCCAGTTTGGCGTTGAACAAGATGAGTTTTTGAAGACTTCCAAGTCGTTCACGGTTGACACCAAAATGCGCCAGGGTGCTGCACAAGCACAGCGTTACGGCGTCACCGGCACCCCAAGCATTATTGTTAATGGAAAATATATCGTCACTGCCGGTATGCCGGGGCATCGCAACTATCAGGATATGATGGATGTGGTAGAGCACTTGGTAGACAGCGAGCTGGCGCGTGTACAGCAAGGCGAAGCCACCGCTGGGACGGAAATTGCTGTAGAAACAGAATAGTAGTTAAACGCACTTCTCGTAATTAGAAAAGGCCGCACTCGCGGCCTTTTTGCTTTTCCGTTCACCTACTGCATACTAGGCTGATGCGCTTCAATATTCTTGAACCAGCGACATCTTACCCATGTGCCTGACATCGATGAAAAATGGATACGCTTCTTTAATCAAAGCCGCCAGCGAAAGCGTTCTGGAAGTATCGCATCGAGGGCCGTTGCTGGCGCTTAGTCCTTGCTGATGTCGGAAAAACGCTCAAACACAACGAATGGCGACGGCATTGGCGGGTTACCGCTGCGCCTGCTGACGTACAATATTCAAGCCGGCACGACCACGGACAAGTATCGCGACTACGTAACCAAAAGCTGGCGCCAGGTTCTACCCCATGACGGTCGCCTGGGTAATCTGGAAGCAATATCCAAGCTTGCTGCAGAGTTCGACATAGTAGGCTTGCAGGAAGTCGACGACGGCAGCATTCGCTCAGGCTTCGTCAATCAAACCCAGTTTATTGCCGAACGAGCGCAATTCCCGTTTTGGTCTCACCAGCCCAACCGCCGCATGGGCAATTTCGCCACGACCTGCAATGGACTCCTGAGCCGACTCAGACCAACCGCCGTGGAAGACCATAAGCTGCCAGGACGTATTGCTGGACGCGGCGCACTCGCGGTGCGCTATGGCCACGGTTCTGACAGCTTGTTGGTCGTGATCGCACATTTGGCTTTAGGAAAACGTTCTCGCAAGACTCAGCTGGACTTCCTATCGGAATTGCTCGACCCGTTTGATAATTGCATTGTCATGGGCGATTTCAACGCGCAAGCAACGACCTTGGAAATGAGCGGGTTCCTCGAATCCACCGGCCTACAAGCGCTCAATGCCGATCTGCCAACGTTTCCCAGCTGGCGGCCGCAGCGGAGCATTGATCATTTTTTTGTTTCCCCGGGATTGGTAGTCAATGAATGTTCGGTTCTTGATGCCACATACTCTGATCACTTGCCAGTGGCGCTGGAAATCACCATGCCCCATGGCTGGGACGATTGGCTAAGCGAGTGCCATGAGCAAGGTAGCCACAATCAGCAGAAAACCGCCGAACAATCGCCGCAATAATTCTCGCGGCCAGCGATGGGCGTAATGCGCACCCAACGGTGCCAGCAACACACCAGTAATACCTAATACGATCCAACTGGGCACGTGGATCAGTCCAACCATGCTTTCCACTGCGTCTTTCGAATGCCAACCGGACCACAAAAAAGTGGTCGCCGCAGACAGCGCGATAGGTAGCCCGCAAGCTGCAGAAGTAGCAATAGCGCGGCGCATGTCTTCGCCAGCCAGCTTTAGCATGGGCACGGTTAGACTGCCGCCGCCGATACCAACCAGCGCTGATATGTACCCGATAATGGAACCGGCCAGTGTCAACAGAACATTGGTGCCTGGTGCAGACTTGACACCCGAGACCTCCGACTCCGCTGCGGCCGCCTTGCCCATCACCATTTGCACACCCACCAGCAGGCAAAATCCTGAGAAAATAGCCCGCAAGAGCATGTCGTCAATGCTAAGTACGGTCCGCGCACCAACCCAGCCACCCAAAATCAATCCGGGCGTGAGCCAGGCAAATATTCGCCAATCGATGGCTTTTTTGCGTTGATGGGAAATTAGCGACGAACTGGCAGTAAAAATTATGGTCGCAATGGATGTTGCTACGGCCACTGGCATGGCATTATCAGTCGCACCAGCGAGAACCCATGCAATAACGGGGACAATGACGAGGCCACCCCCAATGCCTAGCAGCCCGGCCAGAAATCCGGCGGCAGCTCCCGCAAGGGCGACAATGATTAAGACATAGGACAAAGGATCAGTCACAACTCGATCATGGATCGCATTGAGAAAGAAAACAATATGTTCTGGGGTTTATCTGGGTATATGCCAGCGATTTGTTGCGTCATGCTGCTGGCTGCCGTAACCGCGACTCAGTCAATCGCCGCACCGGAAGACGACCGGAAAAAATTTCTGGAAGCCCACAAATCGCTCAAAGCGGGTAATTTGACCAAGTTCAATCAACTCGCGAACAAGTTACAGGATTACTCACTGTATCCGTATTTGGAACTGGGCGAACTCCGACGCCGGCTAGGAACAGCCAGCGATGATGAAATCGCAGGCGCTATCGCAAAATATTCGGAGATACCTCTGGCCGATGATGTACGTCGGGAGTGGCTACAGATTCTGGCGCAGCGTAAACGCTGGTCCACGTTCTTGACTCATTACACACCTCAGAGCAGCCACAAGTTCCGCTGTTGGGAAGCGCAAGCACGACTGGACCAGGGCGAATCGTTTCCGTATACCGACGTATCGAAGGATCTCTGGGTCATTGGGAAATCTCAGGTAGACGAGTGTGATCCTGTGTTTGCCCACTGGAGGAAAACCAACCAGCTCAATCACGGGGCCTATTGGCAGCGCACGGTCGCGGCTTTGTCCCGTGGAAACGTGCAGCTGGCTCGCTACTTGAAGCCAAAACTTAATCCGCGGCAGCAACAGGCGTATGACCACTGGGTCGCGCTGTCCAGTCGCCCATCCACAACGTTGGCAGCTGCCATTCACTGGACGGACACACCGGAAAATCGCGAGGCCGTTTTGCAAACCATGCGGATCCTGGCGCGTAGATCGAATGTTCTCGCGCGCAAACATTGGCCAGATTTGCGCAAAACATTTTCTTTTACAGCGGATGAAGTCGCACACATCGATCAAGATATTGCCGTCTATTACGCCAGTGACTATCCCAAGGATGGATTAGACGTACTGCTGAACGTTCCGGCAACTTCCACAGACAACCGCATTAGAGAATGGCGCGTCCGACTGGCGCTGCTGCAACCGAACTGGGACGTAGTCAAACGCGAGGCAGGCGTCTTGGCCCAGCAGGAAAACCCTAAGGACCGCTGGCGCTACTGGTACGCTAGAGGACTGGCAGAAACGGGCCAGTCTGACGAAGCCAACGCAGTGCTGGACGAGCTTGCCAGAGAAACCAGTTTTTTTGGGTTTGCTGCCGCCGAGCGGATGCGTTTACCGCCTTCCGTTTGCCCCAAAACGCTCAGCGCGGACCCATCAGAATTGCGGGCCACCCAACAGATCCCTGGAGTAGCCCGGGCGCTGGAACTCTACGCCATTGATTGGGAAACCACTGCGCGTCGCGAACTAAATCGTGCGTTGGCAGATGCACCACCGGAAACCACCAAACTGGTAGCGCAGCTCACCCATGACGCAGGCTGGCATCATCAGACTATCTTGCTGCTGGCTGGGATTGCTGAATTTAAATACTACGACCTGCGATTTCCGCAGCCCTACCCTTCGATACTTCAGTCTGCCGTGCAGGCAAACGGGACTGACGCCAGTTTAGCGCTGGCGATCATGCGCGCAGAGAGCGCACTGGCTGAAGAGGCCCAGTCTGGCGCAAACGCACTCGGCCTGATGCAGCTTACCTTGCCCACGGCTAAGCAGGTCGCAAAGCGCGCCGGGGTGCGGGTCAAAAACAAGAATGACCTGTTCGATCCGGAGAAAAACATTCGCCTGGGAACCACCAATCTGGCCCGTTTATTTGAAGAGCAACAGCACCCTTTGAAAGTGCTTGCGGCATATAACGCGGGCCCTGGCGCAGTCAAACGGTGGGAAAAACTGGGACTACCACTGGAGGCCGATCGCTGGATGGAAACGGTGCCCTATTTTGAGACACGGGATTATTTCTCTCGGGTGCTTGCATTCACCATGCTGTATGACTGGCAGCGGTCGGGCAAAACGCGTCCGATTGGCATTTGGCTGCCAGATCTGGATCAGCGTGGACCCAGAAAGGTTGCGGCCAGCGCCATTCGTGCACCAGAATGTCGCCAGCTTTAGCTGAGGTAGCGCATGGAAGTCTATTTGGTGGGCGGGGCCGTCCGGGACCAGCTCTTGAACTTGCCGGTAAAAGACCGCGACTGGGTGGTCGTAGGTGCCAGTGTCCAGGAGATGCTGGACCTGGGCTATCGCCAGGTAGGCAAGGATTTCCCTGTGTTTCTGCATCCCGATACGCAAGAAGAGTACGCCTTGGCTCGCAAGGAGAGAAAAACTGCAGCTGGCTACCATGGGTTCGAGTTTGAGACATCCAATCAGGTTAGCCTGGAAGAGGACCTGCAGCGCCGAGACCTGACCATAAACGCCATGGCCAGGGATTCGTCTGAAAACCTCATCGACCCTTTTGGAGGGGAAGCAGACGTCAACAATCGGGTGCTGCGACATGTGTCCGACGCTTTCGCCGAGGACCCCGTTCGCGTATTACGCATCGCCCGCTTTGCTGCGCGCTACGCCAGGCTCGGGTTCTCTGTCCATCCCAGCACTATGGAGCTCATGCAAAGCATGGTGGCGTCAGGCGAGCTGGACGCGTTGGTAGCCGAACGCGTGTGGCAAGAATTGCGTGGGGCGCTAGGTGAACGTACTCCCAGTGCATTTATTCAGACGCTGCGAAGCTGTGGTGCGCTGGATCGCGTGTTGCCGGAAGTTGCAGCACTGTATGGCGTGCCACAACCAGAACAACATCACCCAGAAGTGGATACGGGTGTTCACGTAGAAATGGTGCTAGATAAGGCCGCCGAAATAGCAACGAATTTTTACGGCATGCCAGACAGTCTTATGGGATTTGCTGCGCTCACCCACGATTTGGGTAAAGCGACCACCCCAGTTGACGAACTACCCCAACATATCGCCCATGAGCATCGCGGACTCAAACCATTGGAAAAGCTGTGCCAAAGACTGCGCGTGCCGAATCAATACAAGAAGCTGGCTCAGTTTGTGTGCCGCTATCATTTGCACAGCCACCGCGCACTGTCCCTCAGACCAACCAAGGTTCTGGACGTCCTGTTAGCGGGAAATTGTCTGCGCCAGCAGCCCATGTTGGAACGCTTCGTGATGTGCTGCCAGGCTGATGCACAGGGTCGTGCGGGCTTGGAAGACCGGCCCTATCCGCAAGCCGATTTTTTCCTGGAGGCTGCAGCTGTGGCCGCAGCGGTAGATATCCAGCCACTGCTGGATCAGGGTCTGGAAGGCGCCAAGCTGGGTCAGCGCATTCGCCAACTCCGGGTAGATGCGATCAGAGCAATGCGCCAGGACTTTATTGCTCGGCACCCGCCCGACTCGTAAGCCAATCCATGAGTCTGGCGGCAATAGGACGCACCACTAACCATCCCAACAGCAAGCCCAGCAAATCAGCCGCGAGGTCAAGCCACTCCGCGCTGCGAAAAGGCACCATCCACTGCAACAATTCAATCGCCAGTCCAAATGCACCTAGCCCGATGAACACCAGGCGAGTCCTGCTGGTAAAAAGGGCAAAGAAATATCCACCGGTCAAGGCATATGCCAGCAGATGCAACCACTTGTCCTGCATTTGCACGCCAAGGTCCGGACCAGCCACAGGCAATAAACTGCCGGCAAGAATGATGCCCAACTGCGCGCCACCCACATGGTGCAGCCAATAGGGTCGCGCTACAGACGCCATAGCTGGCTCTCCTGGCGAAACCCTGGAGGTGTTTCGGTCAACCCTTTGGTTCCCGCAATAGCGAGAAAGCGGTCCCCCATCTCCCCTGGCAAAGTCAGCTGTTTTACTTGATGCGCAATTTGCGGAGTCAATGATTGAGCTTGCAGCACCTGCTCTAAACCGCAGTCAATCAAGAACTGATTCTGGGGAGCCAGCCCGACAACATCCAGGCCGGCTGCCTGCATGGATTCTGCGGCCAGCGTAAAATCCACGCTCACGCTAATATCGCTTAATCCCGGCCACAAAAACGGGTCACTGTGGGCACGATGTCGGTAATGACAAATTAAAGTACCGTCACTACGATCATGCTGATAATACTCTTTTCTTGGGTAACCATAGTCGACCCAGCACATCAGCCCACGATTCAAGCACTGGCTGAGCGAACGGATAAAACTGGGCATGATTGACTGGACTTCGGTCCGATAACCAGGATGTCGTGCAATCTCTGCGATTGGCTCAGGCGTATCTTCCATGCTTCGGCGGCACCACTGGAGCGTTTCCTCTTGCGCCGTCACGCCAAGCTCGTCCCAACCTTGTTCGTTAGCCACAAAGCGCTGCGCAGGCAGAGCATCCAGCAGTTCGTTGCCAAATATAACGCCGTCAAAGGGTGTCTCTGGCAGCGCGTCCAGCCACTGTACCCTCTGGCGAATCGGTTCGCTTTCCTGGTTAATCAGGTTCTGCTGGCGCTCTCGAAGATCGCCACTACGCTCCAGAATAAGATAGCGCTCTGGCAAGCTGTCAGTTTGTGCCAATGCTCGCAGACAGTCTCTTGCGAACACACCTGTTCCTGCCCCCACTTCCAGGATGTCACCACGCTGCCACTCTGCCAGCACACTCTGGAATTGTTGGGCTACACAGCGTGCAAACAAGTCGCCAAGTTCGGGCGCGGTGGTAAAGTCGCCAGCGCCGCCAAACTTGCCGGCCCCGCCACTGTAATAACCAAGCCCTGGCGTATATAAGGCAAGCTCCCAATAGCGGTCAAAACTAATCCAGCCGTCCGCCTCTGCGATCTCGTCTAAAATATGACGGTGCAGGCGTTGACTGTGCGCTAACGCATCGGGATTGGGTTGTGGCAAGTCCAGCATAGGATTTTGGCGCGGGCGGCAAAAAGCGCTATTCTCCGTGCCCCGCAAGCTCAGTACAAGCCAAGGAACGTTTGCTTGAAAGCCCAAGATCCATCACAGGCCCCTGTTGCGCTAGTTACTGGCGCCGCCCACCGTATTGGGGCGCAGATTGTGAAGACCCTGCACGAATCGGGTTTTCGTGTCATTGTGCACGCGGCCAACTCTATCGCGCAGGCGCAAGAGTTGGCGGATGCTTTAAATGCATTGCGAAAGGGCAGCGCTGTCGCAATGCAGGCTGGTTTCACCCGAGAATACGACTTTCAGTCATTCGCAGATAAAGCTGTCGCACAGTTTGGTCGTCTGGATGTGCTGGTGAACAACGCCTCGTCGTTTTATCCCACATCAATGAACGAAGCGACCCTGGATCATTGGGACGACTTAATTGGTAGCAACGCGCTGGCACCATTGCTTTTGTCCCAAGCCTGCTTTTCCGCGCTCAAAAACAGCAGCGGGAGCATTATCAATATCAGCGACATCCATGCTCAGCGCCCCATGCCCCAACACACCATGTATTGCATGGCCAAGGCGGCGCAAGACATGTGCACCAAATCGCTGGCATTGGAGTTTGCGCCCCATGTGCGCGTCAATGCGGTGGCGCCAGGAGCCATTTTGTGGCCGGACAATGACCCAAGCGAGGCGGCAAAACAGGGCACGCTGGAGAAAATACCCATGGCCGCATTGGGCGGTGCACAGGTGATTGCGGATGCCGTCCGCTGGCTTGCGGTCGAAGCAGAATACGTGACCGGCCAAATACTACCGGTCGACGGTGGGAGAACGCTGAATGTCTAAACCCATGCTCATCCTTGGCATCGAATCGTCTTGCGACGAAACCGGCGTCGCGCTGTACCACACAGAACGTGGCTTGCTTGGGCACGAGCTATACAGCCAGGTCGAGCTGCACGCCAAATACGGTGGGGTTGTACCCGAACTTGCGTCCCGGGATCACGTGCGCAAGCTGTTGCCGCTTACGCAATCGCTGCTGGACGACGCTGGGTTAACCGTGTCAAACCTGGACGGCGTAGCCTACACGGCTGGACCTGGGCTGGTGGGCGCGTTACTGGTGGGAGCCGCCACCGGCCGTTCACTGGCATGGGCGCTGGACGTACCTGCCGTAGAAGTGCACCACATGGAAGGCCATTTGTTGGCACCGCTCTTAGAAGCCGACCCACCCGAG
>CAZVYE010000087.1:0-10246 GCA_964630895.1 uncultured Gammaproteobacteria bacterium
CGAAGTTCAGGAAGGCGACTTGATCGTGCCCGTATTTACGGCCAGCTACGACACTGAGTATTTCCCACATCGACCCGACAATATTCCTGACAACACACGGGTAATTGCCTTGAGTCAGGCTATTCATGGTGCCGGTACTTATCAGGTGGTCGCGCTCAATAAAGGCTGGGCTCAGGGCATTGAGCATGGGGATACGTTCTCAGTGCATCGCCCGGGAATCACCATTCGCGATGAAGTACGCTATCCGAAAGATGATGTGAAGACTTACTTCTCCCGCGACAGACGCGCCAAGGCAACCGTCGATTTGCCGGACGAATATGCGGCACACATCATGGTCTTTAAAGCGTATGAAGATATCAGCTACGCGTTGATCATGCGCAGCGACGATGTGGTTAAGGTGCTGGACATCATCAAAGCACCCTAAACCATGCATCACTGAGCGCGAGAAGTTTGCGTAGTCAGTAGTAATTTTAGCAGCCCGGTTCTTCCGGGCTGTTTCTTTTGGGACATCTAGGCCTCTCTCGTAGTCGGAAGCTCAGGCAAATGTCGACGAATTTATCTTTCCGACAGGCGTTACCTTCAGGCAGACACTTTGTGGACGAAACCCGTTGCGATTCTCCACCGGCTTGGATAGGATGCTAGTAACGCAGTTGCAAGGATGAAGAGCCGTTGACGATTCGTCCAGGCTCAGGGATGAAGTGACCGCGCTAAAGGACTGGCTAATTCTTCTTCGTACACCCGGACTGGGTGCGACCCGACTCCGCTCACTGATTGACGAATTCCATTCGCCAGATGCCGTGCTGTCGGCCTCCGACAGAGTACTAAGAGAGCGCCAGATAACAGCGGCTGGTCTTAAGTTCTTGCGCGACCCCGATCAAGCCCGTATTGATGTGGATTTGGCTTGGTTGGATGATGAGGATCATCATCTGATTACGTTTGATGATCCCCGCTATCCGCCTCAGCTCAAAGACATTGCTGCGGCGCCAGTGGCATTGTTTGTGTTTGGTGATCCCGAATGCCTGCAGTGGCCACAGCTCGCAATTGTTGGCAGTCGCAATGCAACGCCTGGCGGGCTCAAACAGGCGCGCAGATTTGCCGAAGCAACCGTGCGGCAGGGGTTGGCAGTAACCAGCGGACTTGCGCTGGGTGTCGATGGGGCAGCTCATGGCGCCGCGTTAGACGCAGGCGGTCTGACTATCGCAGTCGCGGCCACTGGCTTGGATCGGGTCTATCCGGCTCGGCATCGCGCTTTGGCTCAGCGCATCGTTCAGAATGGCTGCCTGGTGTCGGAGTTTCCGCCTGGCACAGAGCCCAGAGCGGGGCACTTTCCACGGCGCAACAGAATCATCAGCGGGCTGAGCGTAGGTACTTTGGTAGTCGAGGCTGGTACCAAGAGTGGTAGTTTAATAACGGCGCATTTTGCTGCCGAGCAAGGGCGCGAAGTGTTCGCAATGCCCGGCTCAATTCATAACCCTTTGGCCAGGGGCTGTCATTTGCTGATTAAGCAAGGGGCAAAGCTGGTGGAAACATCAGAGGATGTGGCCGAAGAAATTGCACCAAGAGTTCGAAGTTTGGCTGCGCAATGGCGAATGCGGCTGGCTAAGGACGGCGGGGCAATGGACGATGACACGGCTATGCTTGAAGCATCGTCCGATCATCCCAATCTAGCGTTGGATGGCGACTATCGCCAGTTGCTGGATGCAATGGGATTTGATCCAATCACCGTTGACGAGCTAGTGAATATTACAGGTCAAAAGCCCGAAGCGGTGTCTTCCATGCTGTTGATTCTGGAGCTTAGCGGATTGGTAGAAGCAGGCTCCGGCGGCAGCTATTGCCGAACCGGCGAGGAAATTAAATGAAGGAAAATGTACTCGACGTGCTGATGTATCTGTTCGAGAACTACATGTACGACGAACCAGATACCAATCCAGACCGGGACGACCTGCAATCCAGTTTGCAGGAGGCTGGTTTCACCAATAGCGAAATCGCTAAGGCTTTCGATTGGCTGGACGATTTGGCTGAGCAGCGTCACCTGCCAGAGATGCGCGGGAAATCTGACGCACCTGTGCGCCTGTACACCGATATTGAGCAACAGCGGCTCGATACGGACTCACGTGGTTTTATACAATTTTTAGAAAATGCTGGAATACTGGATGGTCCGCGCCGTGAATTGGTTGTGGATCGCGTGATGGCCCTGGAATCCGAGGATGTGGATCTGGAGGATCTTAAGTGGATCGTCCTGATGGTGTTGTTTAATCAGCCCGGTCAGGAAGCTGCCTACGCGTGGATGGAAAACCATCTGTTCGACAATATGGCGGAGTTTAGCCACTAGTCCGGCATCTAAGATCAAAGACTACAGAGCTGCAACAGAGCAGCTCTTGAGTTTGATCAAGCCTATCTGCCGCTGTCTAGAAGATGGCGGTAACAGCCTCCCTCCCGCTAAATTTGGCGCGTCTCGGAGGCAAGATATCAACATTTTCCTGAGCCAATTACTCAAGACCATTGTCGCGATATGTCGCGTCGAGCAATGATCTGATTTGTGCCAAAAACACCGCTCTCAATCCCACTTGCTGTGGCAAAAAATCGGGGCTGATCTGGTCCAGGCGGCAAGCCCAAAAACTTTTTTCTTTGCTAAATCCTTGCAATATTGGCCAAGTGTCACCTTTAATATATAGGCAGTACCTGTAACACTGACCACGGTGCAATGTGAATTGTCCGGTCTGCCTGAGCTCAAACATCATAGGAAATAATCATTCATGGCGCGCAATCTACTCATCGTAGAGTCGCCGGCGAAAGCCAAGACGATCAATAAATACTTGGGTAACGATTTCGAAGTGCTGGCCTCGTACGGGCACGTGCGTGACTTGGTTCCCAAAGAGGGCGCGGTTGATGTGGAACACAACTTCGCCATGTCCTATGAGCCGATTGACCGCAACAAGAAGCATGTCGACGCAATAGCTCGAGCGGCCAAGAAAGCCGAAGCCATTTATCTCGCAACGGATTTGGACCGCGAAGGAGAAGCCATATCCTGGCACATCCTCGAGCTGCTGGACGAGAAAGGTCTGCTGGGTGGTCGCGATGTGTTTCGCGTCATCTTTAGCGAGATTACCAAGAAGGCGATCCAGGATGCCGTGGCGAATCCACGCGGAATTTCCAGTGATTTGGTCAATGCGCAGCAGGCGCGACGTGCGCTAGATTTTCTGGTGGGCTTCAATCTGAGTCCGTTGCTATGGAAGAAAGTAAAAGCCGGGCTGTCGGCCGGACGAGTACAAAGCCCGGCATTGCGAATGATCTGCGAGCGCGAGGATGAGATTGAGGCGTTTGATCCTCGTGAGTATTGGACCATCGAAGCTGCGCTGCAGAAGGATGCAACCGGCTTTGAATCCAAGCTGACGCATTTTGATGGTGAGAAGCTAGATCAGTTTGATATTGCCGACGCTGAACGCGCCCATGCGGTTCGGGATAGCCTAATCCAGCACGCTGACGGTAAGCTGAAGGTAGCAACTATTACGCGCAAAGAGCGTAAGCGCCGACCAGCGCCGCCTTTCATTACGTCAACTTTGCAACAAGAGGCTGCTCGCAAGCTAAGGTTCTCGGCCCAACGTACTATGCGGGTAGCACAGCAACTGTACGAAGGCGTGGAGATCAATGGTGCATCTCAAGGTTTGATTACCTATATGCGTACGGACTCGGTATCGCTGTCAAACGATGCCTTGAATGAAATCCGCGGCACAATTGCGCAGACTTTTGGCGCATCTGAGGTGCCGGAAAAGCCAAATTTCTATAAAACCAAGTCAAAGAACGCGCAAGAAGCGCACGAAGCGATTCGGCCCACTGCCACGGGGTTCAAGCCTACAGAGATTAAGCGCAATTTGTCCGAAGATCAGTTCCGACTTTATGAGCTAATCTGGAAGCGCACATTGGCGTCCCAAATGAAGCCGGCCAAACTGGACACGGTAAGCGTAGAATTTGCCTGTGGTCCGGGCAACACGTTTCGATCTAGTGGCTCGACCGTCAAGTATCCCGGCTTTCTAGCGGTATACGAAGAAGGCAAAGACAACGTAAAAGACAAAAAAGAATCGAAGCTTCCGCCCCTGGAAGAAGGCGATGTGGTCATTGTGGAATCCATCGAAGGTATCCAGCATTTTACCGAGCCGCCGCCACGATTCACTGAAGCTAGCCTGGTTAAAGCGCTGGAAGAACACGGAATAGGCAGACCGTCCACCTATGCCAGCATTATCTCTACCTTGGTCAATCGGGAGTATGTCGAGTTAGAGCAGCGTCGCTTTACGCCAACGGACATTGGTCGCATTGTTTCGCGTTTTCTGTCCGAGCATTTCACCCAGTACGTAGACTACGACTTTACCGCACGGCTGGAAGATGATCTGGATGCAGTTTCTCGAGGGGAAGAAGACTGGGTGCCCCTGATGAAGGAATTCTGGCAGCCGTTTATTGACCAGGTCAAAGAAAAAGAGGAGTCCGTTAGTCGTGCTGATGTTATGCAAGCGCGGGAACTGGGAACGGATCCAGAGACTGGCAAGCCAGTAAGCGTGCGCATGGGTCGATACGGACCATTCGTACAAATTGGCTCGCGGGAAGATGAGGAAAAGCCCAAGTTTGCCAGCTTGTTGCCGGGTCAGAAAATGACGGAAATAGACATGGATACGGCCATGGAACTGTTCCGGCTGCCCAGAGATTTGGGCGAAACCGCGGATGGTGAGAAAGTTTCCACCAACATCGGCAGGTTTGGCCCCTATGTGCGTTATGGCAGCAAGTTCGTTTCCATCAAGGCGCCTGATGATCCATACACCATCGATCTGCCGCGGGCCCTGGAAGTGATTGAGGAAAAGAAGAAGGCCGATCGCGAGCGCATTATCAAGGACTTCCCCGACGTGGGGATCCAGGTATTGAAAGGTCGCTATGGACCGTACGTTACCGACGGCAAAAAGAACGGCAAGATTCCCAAGGATCGGGAGCCAGAGTCACTGACTCAGGCGGAGTGTGAAGAGATAATCGAACAGGCACCCGACAGAAAAGGTCGAGGCAAGAAAAAAGCTGCGAGCAAGAAAGCTGGCGCGAAAAAGTCAGCTAGCAAGAAAGCGTCTAAGAAGAAATCCGCAAAGAAAAAAGCCAGCAAGAAAAAGACGGCTAAGAAAAAAGCCGCCAAGAAAAAGGCGGCGGCAAAAGCCGATTAAGCGTTGAGCCTGCATTCCGATCTAACCGTAGCGGAGGCATGCTCTGCGTTACGCGCTGGCAAACCAATTGTATATCCGACCGAAGGCGTCTTTGGGATTGGATGTGATCCAGCAAGTGTGGAAGCCGTCGACCTGATCCTGCGGATCAAGGGGCGTCCTGCGGAAAAAGGGCTGATATTGGTGGCTGCGAGCGTTGACCAACTTACACCGTGGGTAGAGTTGTCCGGACCCAACGCTGACCGCGCTGCCGGTCAATGGCCCGGTCCGGTGACATGGGTTTTTCCCGTGCTACGCCAAGCCCAATTGCTAAGTCCAGATGGAGCAACCCTGGCTGTCCGGGTTAGCGCCCATCCCGTGGTGCAAGCGCTCTGTACAGCGTTCCGCGGCGCAATTGTCTCAACCAGTGCCAATATTAGCGGCCAGCCTGCGGCGCGCAATGCAGCCGAGGCTCGCGCAAATTTGGCCGAAGCATGCCTTGCAGATCAGATTGCGGGCATAGTTGCCGGTGAGATTAGTGGTCTTTCCGGGCCAACACCCATATTTCATGGCGTAACAGGACAGCAATTGCGATGAGCGTGGATCGAACTGCCGTTAAAGAATACTTACAGAACCTGCAAGACAGAATCTGTACCGCGTTGTCCAAGGTGGATGGCAGCGCCGAATTTGTTGCGGACCGTTGGCAGCGGCCGGAAGGGGGCGGTGGCGACACACGAATACTGGAAGGCGGACGTGTCATTGAAAAGGGCGGCGTAGGGTTTTCCCACATATTCGGTGAAAACATGCCAGCCTCGGCAACCGCGCGCAGACCAGAGCTGGCAGGTAGAAGCTACGAAGCGATGGGGGTATCTCTAGTGATCCACCCGCGCAATCCGTACGCGCCAACATCCCACGCTAATGTGCGTATGTTTGCCGCCTATGCAGACGACGCAGAACCCATATGGTGGTTTGGCGGTGGCTTTGATCTAACACCATTTTATCCGTTTGATGAAGACGTGCTGCACTGGCACCGCTGTGCCAAGAGCGCGTGCGCTCCGTTTGGAGATGACGTTTACCCCAGATTTAAGGCGTGGTGTGACGATTACTTCTTTTTGCGCCACCGCGATGAGACGCGCGGGGTGGGGGGCTTGTTTTACGATGACCTGAATGAGTGGGGGTTTGAACAGACTTTTGCTTTTATGCGAGCCGTTGGTGATGGATATCTGGAGGCGTACCAGCCAATTCTTGAGCGGCGCAAAGAGACACCCTATGGTGATCGAGAACGGTCTTTTCAGAAGATGCGGCGCGGTCGATATGTAGAATTTAATCTCGTGTTTGATCGGGGCACGCTTTTCGGTCTGCAATCAGGCGGGCGCACTGAGTCCATTCTGATGTCCCTGCCGCCAGATGTGGGTTGGACCTATGGCTACGAGCCGGAACCGAATTCGCCAGAGGAAGCGCTCGTGCAGGACTATTTACGGCCACGGGACTGGCTGACGGAGCTTGCTTAGAACTCTGCCCCGATCTTGACGTACAGACGCGTATCGCCATCCTGGGTATAACCTGCGCCAGCAAACAAAATAGCACCGAGCAAATCCATGCTCATGCCGCCCAAGGCACCGTACTGAAGATCCCCAAACGACACACTTTCCGTTTGATCCCAGACATGCCCGGCGTGCACCATGGCAAGGATTCTAGGAGGACCCAACACCGGAATGTCCAAGGGCTGGACATCTGAAAGTGTACCGGCCCGGAGCAGAAATGAGCGGGTGCCAATAAGTGCATCTTCAGCAAATCCGGCCAGGTCGTCCATGCCCCCCATGGTCACATAGGCGGAATCTGGTAATAAGCCGGTGGCATCGCCCCGCCACTGCCCGCGAGCTTCCAGGTGCAGTGCATTGAAGCTGGCAAATGGCTGTCGCCATACGGCACTGAAATCTGCCCCAGAATATTCGTGATCGCCACCACCGGCGTCAAGAAAGCGATCAAAGCGCATATCCACCAGCCAGCCCTTATTGGCCAAATGCGCCTTATTCAGGCTGTCGTGTTGGAAACGCAACCCGACGGCGGCCTGATCGTCGTCAAATTCGGCAAAACCATCCGGTATCCCCACTTCCCTGTCGGACTGTACCTGGCCGCGATAAAGATAGGATTCAAATCGAGAGTTGCCGAAGTTGACACCATACGCAGCGCTCACACCCAAAGTATCTACATCGTAACGAGCCAGCAGTTCGTCCCGATCTACTACCCGCTGCTGCAAGCGCGAAGCATGTGCGCGAGCGGCAACAAATTGCTGCTCACTTACGTCCAAGGGTTGGTAGAACTCGCTCTCGTAGATCAAGTCGGTACCGATGGAGACATCGTTTACCCACTCAGCACCAAGCGCGTTGATGTTGAGGCGCCGGTGCCGCAGCAAAAGATTAAACTCAGTCGCGATATCAAAATCACTGGCAATTTCCAGGCCAAACGCAAGGTAGTCTGGGCCCCAGGGTTTCTCCCGCACTGCAAACTCAATGCCGGTTTGCCCCGCAGCGTTGTTTACGTAGCGATAATCGACGCTCACAAACGATTCAAACGCCAGCAGTCGGCGGATGGTAGCTTCCAGCGCCTCATGGTCTACGGTTTCGCCAATCAAATGTTCAGTTACTGCGGCCAGGCGCGGCTCGGCAGTGCGTCGGTTACCTGAAAAGCGCACAAACTGAATGGAACCTGGTGCCTTGCGCTGGGATTCTTGAATGGAAGCGCGATACTCGGCGTAGTCAGCCACGTTCAGGCTCAAGGTTTCCAGGAAACGCTGCTTGGCTTTCACCGCGGCATAGCCCGCATTCAGCATGTCATCGGTGCGATCAAAGTCCGCGGCATCCAAATCACTTAAGTCAGGCGCTATTACTAAATCTGCCTGGGATAGCGATTGAATAGTGTTCTGGACTAAAGATGCATCAATACTCCGATATGCAATGCTCACCAACGAACTACTGTCGTCAATTTTGCCCAATGGCGAGCTGACATTGACCGCGATAATTACGTCGGCACCCATGTCGCGCGCAACGTCCACTGGCAGGTTATTCAGTATGCCCCCATCCACCAGTACATGATCGTCGATACGCACCGGATCAAAAATAAGAGGGATAGCCATGGAAGCACGCATCGCAGTTGCCAGGTCTCCGGATGCAAAAACGTACGGCTCTGCTGCATTTACGTCTGTAGACACGGCGCGAAACGGAATGGGTAGCTCATCGAACTGTGAGACGTTGAGCCCCGCTGTCATTCGGCGCAACAAGAGTTGTGCACGTTGCCCTGCCAGCACTGCGGATGGAGCTACGCCACCTTCTGTGTTGAGACCAAACTCAACTCCGAGAAAGTATTTGCGGGATGCTTTGCGATCCTGAAAACGTCGGTCTTGCCACTGCACTTCGGAACTCAGCATTTCGTCCCAGTTGATGCTGCGCACCATGGCTTCCAGCGCGGTAGGTGACAGGCCAGACGCATATAAGCCGCCGATGATGCTGCCGATGGAGGTGCCGGCAATGTAGTCCACCGGCAC
Organism: uncultured Gammaproteobacteria bacterium; assembly: GCA_964630895.1. GTDB lineage: Bacteria > Pseudomonadota > Gammaproteobacteria > Xanthomonadales > SZUA-38 > CAZVYE01. The sequence goes on from CAZVYE010000087.1 coordinate 8,716, forward strand.
GTTCATGTCGTGAAGTGCCTGCAGGACACCGATATGCGCCACGCCTCGGGCTCCGCCACCTGACAACACCAAGCCAATTTTTGGTCGATCCGTTAAGGACTCTTGCGCAGGTTCAGCGGCCGCATAGGCTGGCAATGACAGCAGCAAGACGACAGTAACCAGAGTAGTTTTGATTAGCATTTGGCCATTGTAAGGTTTTGGCCTGGGAATTTCCTAACGATTGCGCAGGTGACAGGGGGAACAAGATGGCATACCGTATTCCTTTGTCTCAAGTGCAATAAATCGATGCGTCAAAACAGAATTTGCGTCTATTGTGCATCCAGCAGCGCCATTGACCCGCGGTTTCATGATGCAGCAAACCGACTTGGCCGATTGCTGGCCCAGGCGGGTAAAACGGTAATATATGGTGGCGGCGGCCGCGGCTCCATGGGTGCTGTTGCTGATGGTGCCCTGGACTGTGGCGGCAAAGTCATTGGCGTGTTGCCAAAGTTCATGCAGGACCTCGAATGGGGGCATCCGCGTCTGTCGGAACTGCAGTTAGTGGAAGACATGCGCGAACGCAAACATTTGATGCTGGTTGAGAGCGCGGCGGTGATAGCGCTGCCAGGAGGCTGCGGTACTTTTGAAGAAGTATTCGAGGCACTTACCTTAAAAAGACTCGGTCTCTACACAGGGCCAATTATTCTGGTAAATACCCTGGGCTATTACGACATTTGTCATGCCATGCTAAATCAAGCGGTAGATCACCATTTTATGAATTCAGAGCATCGCGATATGTGGCAATTGGTAGATGCACCCGAGGATGTGCTGGCAGCGTTAGAACAGGCACCCGCTTGGTCTGAGCAAGCCCGCGACTTTGCGGTGGCCCATAAACCATAGGACACGAGGTCGCGACACCAATGGAAATAGCACGTAGTAAATCCAGCCGCCCATTCCGAGTGACGGTGGTATTTATCCTGGCGGCGGTGCTTACGATTTTAGCTCTGACAGACCTGGTAGACGCACCAGCCGAACGCTATCACCAGCAGGCATTTACCAGAGCTTTGGCAACTTTTGCGGTGGCTCGAGGACTGAATGGTGTTATTTCCGTTATCCAGGGCACTGAAGTGGCTGTATCGCCAGCAGGCGTTGGTGTTACGTTCGCGCCAGGCGAAATACTGGACCCCGTAAATGATTTGGTGGAGCGCTTCTCCTGGTTGATGCTCGCAAGCACAATTTCTCTGGGCGTCCAGCAAATATTTATGGCAATTTCATCCTGGTGGGGCGTACGCATCGCCGTAGTTATAGCCGCAGTATTGCTGGGTGTGCTTTGGATCAACTCCAATAAGCGACCCGGTCGGCGGCGTTTCGCCGTGCACTTTTTTATGCTGGCGCTCTTTCTACGCTTTGCCATTCCCGCAATTATGCTGCTCAATAACGGCATCTATGAGGTGTTTCTTTCAGAAGACTATCAGAACTCCAGCATTGCGGTAGAGCAGGCGACCAGCGAAATAGAAGCCGTAGAAGAGCAGGTCCAGCCAACTCACGCCCA
>CAZVYE010000087.1:10346-14110 GCA_964630895.1 uncultured Gammaproteobacteria bacterium
TTCGTTACGCCTCTAGACTGACAAAGCCGGGCTGCGCCTGGACGCGCTCAAACCAGGCCTCGAGACTTGGGTAGTCTTGGGTTGTGACGCCTGCTTCACTGGCCAGGTGGCTGTACGCATAAATGCCAATATCAGCAATCGAGTAGTCTCCTACCAGGTAATCGTGCTGCGTCAAATGACTGTTGAGCAGCCCCAATGCACGAGCACCGTTTTCTTGCTTTGTCGCAAGATCGGGACACCCATCGGGCTCGTTCTTAATGCTGAGCCAGAATCTGGCGACCGCCAGGTTGGTTTCGATTTGATACTGCTCAAACGAGAGCCATTGCAGGATTTGCGCCTGCACAAAATCGTCATCCGGTAGCAGCTTGTTGCCGCCAGGCTGCGTACGTGCCAAATACCAGATAATGGCATTCGACTCGGTAAGTCGTTTTCCGTCTGAAAACTCCACAGCAGGCACTTTGCCGTTGGGGAATCTTCGCATGAACTTCGCGGCGCGTGATTCGCCTCTTAGGATATCGACGGTATAGCGGTTGTAGGGGATGCCAAGTTGGTTTGCTAACAGCCGGATCTTGTAACAATTGCCGGAGCTTGGATACTCATACAGCGTAAAAACTTCACTCATTGTCGGTACCTTCGGACAGCAGCACGGCGACGCCATCAATTATCTGATCTACCCAGGCATCATAAATTGGTGCGGCCGGATGCAGGCCGTCCGACGCGACCCATTTATTATCACTATTCATCTGCAGCGTTGAGGGAGTGATATCAAAATATCGAATCTGCATTTCTTCGGCTAGCTCGCGCACGGCGCTGTTGTATTCGGCCAGCATCGCTTGATCGTGTTTGATGTCCCGGCCGGCCCCTTGGTCAGACTCTTCGGCCAACTTTTGGGCATAGGGCGTCACAGTCCAATCGGGTATAGACAATATGAATACCCGATCGCGTCTGCCGGCCGCTAACCCAACCGCGCGTTCGGCTAGCTGGCGAAACTCCACCCTAAACTCCTGCAGTGATCTGTGGCGGTATTGATTGTTTACTCCAATGAGAAGCGAGACTAAATCATAGCTAGATCGCAATTTGCTGCGATCCATCGCCGCATCAAGTTCATCAGTTGTCCATCCCGTGGTCGCTATAATTGTTGGGTCGTCTACATGGATGTCACGCTCGCGCAATCGGGAGGTCAATTTATTCGGCCAGCGATCAGTGCGGTCCATACCCTCGCAGATGGTATATGAATCACCTAAAGCGAGATATCGAAAATCGTGGGCAATAGCTTGCATAGACGTCAGGCTCAAAATTAAAAGAAGATAGCGCATGTCCTACTCCGATCCTTTTCAAGGCATTTTGGGCACGCCAACAACAGCAGGCATACTAACCCTCGCTCAAAAAGAACAAAAGCGTCACTATCGGTTAGGTGCAACAAAAAATGGGAGATCTGGCTTTGAATAGAACAACTGAACGGATAGCTTACATAGTCGCAATCCTGGCTGGCATCGGCTTTTTAGGATTTGGATTGGTCATGCTGTTTGATCCCATCGGTATGCTGGAGAAATTTGGTATTTCCCTTAGCAGTAATCCCGTTTTGGTTACTGAACTGAGAGCTTTCTACGGTGGACTAGAAATTGGTTTGGGCCTGCTGTTGCTGCGACATGTGCAAAAGCAACGACTGGATGATGCGCTGCGACTGGCGGCATTTTCCTATGGCTTTATTGGCACAGTGAGATTGGCGTCTATGATCTTTGCCAATGTATACATCAATACATTTCTCCTGGCACTGCTGGTTGAGCTGGGGATTGCTGTGATAGCGGCCGTTCTACTGGTGCGTCGCAGAGGTCCCGGCGTCTAACCCAGACAGAGCGTCGGTACATCGGCTCGGAAGTATGTGCAAGCCGCAGAAGATTGAATGTTTCGTGTTAGAGACTGTCTTACCCATCAGGCTGGGTTGTGGCAGCCGCCTGCGTTGAAATACGCCATTTAGTGGTAAAAACAGGCCGATAGACGGTAGCAATTATTTTGGATTAGCGCGAAACCTTTTTCGCAGACGGCGGTCCTAATGTATAAGCCACACGGCTTGGCTCACTGCCCTCCCTGAGTGAGTCATTGGGAACGGTGTACCCCCCAAGCCCGTTCCAATCTGCCTCGGGAGTTCCCCCCTTGCTCCCGAGGCAACTTAATCACAACCGCCGGGATTGCCGGCGGTTTCTTTTTGCCTTGTATTCCTGGTCTATGCGGCAGCGGCTGCTGTTATGATCCCAGCATGATCAAATTAATCGACCCGTTTTGGTTGCCGGCGCGTGCAGACTTACTTGCCCAGTGGGCCCATATGGAATCGGCCGGGATTGATTTTCAGAGAACGATGGAGGTGTTACGAGATACTTCACAACGCCCATTCTGTGACAGGCTTTCCCAGGCGCTGCGTTGGTTCAAGCACGGTACCAATCCAATCGACGCCTGGAGACGGGCAAACCTCCTGCAACCGTGGGAGCACGGGGTGTTATCGAGTGGATTTGAAAGTGGTCGCTTAGAAGCTTCTCTGCGCATGGTTGCGGACGCAGTGAGCGCGCAAATTGTCAGGCGGCGTGAATTCCTCAGCAAACTGACATTTCCTTTCACGATTCTATTATTGGCAAGCCTGCTGGCACCACTGGTCCCATTGGTGCGCGGGGATATTGGATTTTTTGGTTTCATCGTCCGCGGACTCTTGCCAACGGTTCTATTAGCTAGCCTCATATTTGTGGTATTGCGAAGGTTTGAGCATTGGAAGTCGCGGTCTGTTCAATTTGCGCGCTGGGCGGCAGCAACCCCCGTCGCCGGAAGTATGCAAATTGCGAGAGCCAGGGGGAATTTTCTTACCGTGCTTGCACTGGCGCTTCGTTCTGGAGTGCCAGCGATTGACGCGTTGATACTCGCAGCAAGGAGTGTGCATGATGCTTCACTGGCGCCTGGTTTTGCCAAGGCCGCCAGCATGGTTAGGGGCGGGCAAACGGTCCACGAAGCATTACTTGCGGTGGGTGCTCTGGATCCGGCAGGGGATCAATTGGTACGTACCGGGGAGTTTTCCGGGACCTTAGATGAGATGATTGAGCGCGCAGCCGACCGTTATCATGGACGAGCAAATGATCTGGCAGAGGGCCTGGTCAAGTTTCTGCCCAAGTTGATCTATGGACTGGTGATGGCGTTTATGGTTGTTTCTTTGCTTTCGTGATGCGGGCAGCACGCCAGGGATCAAATAACGCTTGAATCGCGGGCAGTTCCACTTCGGGCTCGCCACTGGTGGTAATGGCATCTAGAATCAGCACTTGCTTATGCTTGTGATCAATAGCGATAGGCACGATTGGAATCCCCGCGGCATGCGCAATGTGGTAATAGCCGCTCTTAAATTGAGTAACAACTGTGCGCGTGCCCTCCGGTGCCAGGGCCAAGAGTAGTTTGTCTGATTGCGCAAACCGTTCTGTCATTTGGCCCACCACCCCTGCTGGTGCAGATCGGTCAATTGGGATGCCGCCTAGTGATCGAAAAATCTTCTTGAACCCCGTCTTAAACATACTGGATTTGCCCATCCAATGTACGCGCAGCCGTAAACCGACAATAGTCAAAATGCCTAAGACCCAATCCCAGTTAGAGGAGTGAGGTGCCACGATAATGACCATCTTGGGTTCATTGGGAAACTCTCCTGCCGCGCTCCAGCCAAACAGGCCGAGCAATGCTCGCGCCGTGCGTGAGGTAAAGCGATTACCCCAGGTCGGTAATTGCGGTTTAAGAGA
>CAZVYE010000088.1:0-13991 GCA_964630895.1 uncultured Gammaproteobacteria bacterium
GCAAGATTCAACCTGCGTGGTTCCACGTAGATTGCGCTTACGCTTCTGGCTCATCTTGGTGAGAATGTGGCTGGTAAAAGCGTGTCCACGCTTATAACCGCTGGCAGTCTTCTTAAAGCGCTTTGCAGCACCTCGGTTGGTCTTCATCTTCGGCATGTTCTGCTCCTTACATTTATGTCACGTCTGCAAGTGGCCAAGTTAAGCTCAGCACTTAGGATTCCAACTCACATCCGCTTGTTATGGCATGTCATGCTGCTTCCAGCATAAAAACACGCGCCCGCGCAGGATAAACCCGCGGGGGCGCGCATTATAAAGAAACAATGACTTACTTTAAAGTATTTTTTACCCAGCCATATTGTGCCGGGCAAGCACCACTTCTTATTTCTTCTTCGGTGCCAGCATCATAACCATCTGGCGACCTTCCATTTGGGGGCGTTGCTCGACGGTTATGTCCTCGCCCATATCTGCTTCGACTCGCTTGAGAAGCTGCATTCCCAGCTCCTGGTGGGCCATTTCCCGACCGCGAAATCGCAGACTAATTTTCACTTTATCGCCGTCGTCAATAAATTCATGAACTTTGCGCAATTTAACTTGGTAGTCGTTGTCATCAGTGTTCGGACGGAATTTGATTTCCTTTATCTGAACCTGCTTTTGCTTCTTGCGCGCGGCCTGCTGCTTTTTGGACTGCTCAAATTTGAATTTGCCGTAGTCCATGATCCGGCATACTGGCGGATCGGCGTTCGGTACAACCTCCACCAAATCCATCCCATATTCTGCTGCTAAGGCAATGGCGTCTCTGATACTTTTAACGCCTACTTGTTCGCCGTCCGCGTCGATAACGCGTACTTCAGGCACATTGATATCTTCATTGCGCCGGGTTTGTTTGACTGCTGCGATTAGTGCATCCTCCGTATTTCGGCTGTTAAGCCACAATTAGTCTTTGCTGCTGATTTTCTGGGACAGCAGCTGCCCAAATTCTTCCACGCCCATGCTACCGAGATCGGTGCCGTCGATTGCTCGAACAGCGACTTGCTCAGATTCAACTTCCCTATCACCAACTACCAGCAGGTAAGGGACTTTTTGCATGGTACGTTCTCGGATTTTATAGCCGATCTTCTCGTTTCTCAAGTCGGATTCGGCGCGAAACCCTTGTGCCACAAGGGTTTGCGTCACTTTCTGGGCATATTCTGCCTGATTATCCGTGATGCTCATGACTACGGCTTGGACCGGTGCTAACCACACCGGCATTCTTCCAGCGTAGTTTTCGATCAATATGCCGATAAATCGTTCCAGCGAACCCAGGATCGCGCGGTGCAACATCACCGGGGTCTTTTTCTCACCGCTTTCATCAATATACGTCGCGCCCAGACGGCCTGGCATGGAGAAATCCAGCTGCATGGTGCCACATTGCCACATTCGACCCAGACAGTCTTTCAAGACGTATTCGATCTTTGGACCGTAAAAGGCCCCTTCGCCGGGCTGCAGATCCCACTCTGCGCCGGTTTCATTGAGTACTTGCTCCAGGGCAGCCTCTGACTTGTCCCACACGGCGTCCTCTCCTACCCGCTGTTCCGGTCGGGTAGAAAGCTTGACGATCACCTCATCAAAGCCAAAATCTTCATAAACCGAATAAACCAGTTCGTGGAAGGCTTTTACTTCACTTGCGATCTGGTCTTCGGTACAGAAGATATGCGCATCATCCTGAGTGAAGTTGCGCACGCGCATTAGCCCGTGCAGCGCTCCGGACGGCTCATTGCGATGGCACGAACCAAACTCTGCCATGCGCAAGGGCAGCTCACGATAGCTGTGCAGGTGCTTGTTGTAGACCTGCACGTGACAGGGACAGTTCATCGGCTTAATCGCGTAGTCGCGACTTTCGGACTCTGTGGTAAACATGTTCTCGCGGAACTTGTCCCAGTGCCCGGATTTTTCCCACAACGAACGATCCACAATTTGTGGAGTTTTGATTTCGCGGTAACCGCTGCTACGCAGGCGATCACGGATGTATTGTTCTATAACTAACCAAATACGCCAGCCATGATCGTGCCAAAACACCATGCCCGGGGCCTCTTCCTGCATGTGATACAGGTCAAGCTGCGTGCCCAGCCTGCGATGATCGCGCTTGGCCGCTTCTTCCAGCCGGTGTAGATAGGCTTTTAGGTCTTTCTTATTGGCCCACGCGGTGCCATAAATGCGCTGAAGCATTTCGTTGTTACTGTCGCCGCGCCAGTAAGCACCTGCAAGCTTGGTTAGCTTTAGCGCCTTAAATACACCCGTATTTGGCACATGTGGGCCGCGACACAAATCGATGAAGTCGCCCTGGCGATACAGACCAATCTCTTGCCCTTCTGGAATGCTGGCAATAATCTCAGCCTTGTATTCTTCGCCCATATCACGGAAAAACTTTACCGCCTCTTCGCGCGACATCACTTCGCGCTCGACAGGTATCCCTTCGGCGATAATCTTTTGCATCTCTGCTTCAATTTTCTCCAGGTCCTCAGGCGTAAAACCCTTGGCATAAGAGAAGTCATAATAGAAGCCATCTTCGATGACCGGCCCAATGGTTACTTGCGCTTCTGGATACAGGCGTTTGACTGCTTGCGCCATCAAGTGCGCAGCCGAGTGACGAATGACCTCCAGCCCCTCAGGATCGCGGTCTGTAACAATGGCTATTTCGGCGTCTTTCTCCAGCTCATAAGACGTGTCGACCAATGTGCCGTCCACCTTGCCAGCTAAAGCTGCTTTCGCTAACCCTGGTCCGATATCAGCTGCAATGTCATGTATGGTGACTGGCCCATCGAACTTGCGTTCGCTGCCGTCAGGAAGAGTAACTGTGAGCGTCATTTGGCAGACTCATTATTTACGTTGGTGAATTTCAGATACAAAAAAAGAGCGCTGCGCGCCCTGAGTGGATCGGAGCGGCAGGTTCAATTGGCTAATTGGTAGTTGTAGTGAACGTCATGTACGCGGCTTGCTACCTGTTTGCGGGCAAGTGTAACCAATTTGGCTATAGGAATGAAAGAGCGCCGCGCCTGATGCTGAGGAAAGCCAGTCTTCACAAGCCTTCGTAGCTGTCTTTAAAGACGCCATCTAAATCGACGGTGATAGGAAACATGGCGCTGGCGCTGAGCCCTGTATCGTCCGTGACCTGCACCGTTATTGTCATAGGGCCAACGCTGCCCGGATCAACAACTCGAATCAAACCATCATCATCTATCGATAGTGCGTTATTGGTATCGCCGGCAATAATGGCAAATGCGCCCTGGCTTGGAATATTGCCATCAGGGTCACTTGCCGAGACCTGCCCAACAATTTTGCCGAAAACAGGATCCCCAAATATTTCGAACATAGCACCCTGAATTTCTGGGGGTTGCTGTGCGTCACCCAGCATCGGCAAGAGGCACCATTGATTCAATACGCCCACATCTTCAGCAAGGTTATCGGATACGGTCAAGCGCCATGTACCTTCAAAAAACATTCCGTCAAATGCTGTTAGGCTCGATGATGGCGACAGCCGGTCGCGAATGGATGGAGATACTTCGCGGTCGCAGGTGTCCTCAGCGGCTTCTGTGGCCTCGTCGTCAAGCGTTACGTCGATGTCCTCGCCACCGCAGCCGAACTGATCATCTACACCTGGCAATCCCGGTCGGTCCAGCAAAGTTACCGTTGTACCAGTATCAACATGTTCCAGTGCAACCACCAAGTCACCCACATAAGAATGGGTGATGTCGAGAGAGACATCCAAATCTTCAATTTGCTGTAGCAGCCCTATCTGAATTTCATCGGAAGCGCCGCTAGCCATATTGTCTGGCACGTCCAGGTCGGGCGCCTTACAAAACTGGTCTGCGGTCAAGAATGCAAATACCGAAGACCAGTCGGAGTTGCCACAGGCATTTAGCGCCCTTACCCGCCAAAAATAACTTTGATTTCGGACCAACTCGACCGGAACGCGCAAACTGGTTTCCAGCAGCACTTCATCCACAACAATATTCGTAAACTCCGCATCCGTTGCAACTTGCACCTGGTACTCTTCGGCATTTGCCACACCAGACCATGTCAATTCTGGCCGCAGAGAGGTTCCGACTACACCATTAGCAGGAGTCAGGGGAGTTGACATATCAGCGCTTGTCACTTGAATCCGCAGTGAAAGCTCCAGAAAATCGTCGGCGCTACTGGCAATAGCATCTACAAAAAAGTCGTAATTTCCTTCTACTGCACTTTGGGTTGAGTCTACTTGCAGTGACACCTCATCTCCGACCATTACGGGATTCGCCCCGAAAGTGCCCATGGTATCGGCGGGAAGATCTCTGGTGCTGAGGGTGATTTGTTCAGCAAAATCCTGCTCACCGCCAACTTCGATGGCATAAATGACCGCTTGACCCGCACACACGGCAGCACGGGGTGCGTCGACGCCCAGGTTGATATTCCCACCGGAGCCTTCCACCATAGAAACATCGGTACCGTTTGGGTCAAGCCATGCACTTAGCCGTTCAGCGTCTGACGCACCACCATCCCAGGCAACACCAAACCGACCATAACAATCCTCAAGATTGTTGCCACAAGCCGCTTGACCACCGGAAAGAAAACCAATTAGCAGTTGATTGGATGGGTCCCACAAACCCGAGCCAGAGGAGCCGCGCTCAGTGGTGCCGTCCTCCCAGTTATCGACCTCCCAATGGGTATCTCCCGAATCAAACTCTACAATGCAGTTGTTGGTCTTGGTAAGCGTATCAAAATTGAAACTAATCGCCTTTTCTTCAACATTGGGGTGATGAATCCCTACGCTGCCTATGGGCTCTAGATCAGAACGGTCCCAACCTGACCAATACACATCAAATGAGTCCGGCGGCGTACTGGAAAGCTCCAGCAGTGCCATATCCACATCTTCGCGGTCCGCCCGCAGCGTCGCGCCGGAAACTGTTTGCATACGGCTCCCGCCCGCCAGATCACCGCACATCACAGATTCATAATTCCATATGGTGACCACCGAACCAGCGTTACCGTTGGTCACACCACAGTGATACGCGGTTAAAAAATAAGGCTTGTAGCTGCTTTCAGCATCCATCACCAGCGTGCCGGTACAGGTGTCTACTCCGCCAATGGTGTACGCAGCCACGCTGCGGATTTGATTGCGCCAGGGATCCCCTACCGGACAAACCACATCGTTATTGCAAGTCCCTTGCTTGGCAAACCCAGGGCCACCAGCGCGCTGGAACAAATCGCGAAACCCGGAAGCGATTTGTACGAGCTCCAGCTGAAATTGACCTTTTGCGCCGTCCGGAATAAAGAGCTCCAAGGTTGCTTTTTCGCCGGGCACTGGCGGCGACCAGAACTCCCCGCTCGGCATACGGTCATCATCGGTAAATGGCCCAGCGACATAGTCGTCGAACCGACTCGAATGACCAACAATTTTGAACTGCGCCCCTTGCGGCAAAATGAACTTGCTAAAACCGAAATTCAAGTCTGTCGCGCCAGGCGCATTGATAGCCATTCGCCAAAGGCGCCCACCTCGGACCGTCACCCATTCCCCATGGCTTTTTGACCTGATGCTTACCTTATTTGGAACTGCAAATTTGGTTGGCGTGAACTTTAGCTCTTGCTCCAGCGAACGCCGCAGTTGGGTTTGCGCATCGATCTGGGGCACAGAAACTTTGGCCGCCGCTGGCAATGGTGGCAGGCGCAGCTGCGTGGTATATGAAGCTTCTTGAGCCGATACACAGACACTCGCACCCCACAGCAAGAGACCAAGCAAAGGAAGGATTTGCCATTGACGCATGTACTAACCCGAGACACTAAAGGGTGGGCAAATTACCACAACTAAAAAGCGCGCAACAGCAAAAACAGGACAAATAACCCTATTTGGCGACAAGCGACCAGCGGCTCGGTCTAACCCGCGTCTTCCCTTTGCTGCTGCAGATCCAGCAAAGCGTTCTCCAAATCACTGGAAACCCGGGCCGACCGAATCAGTCGCCTGGTTTCACTTTGGTTCAGGCTGCGTCCGTTTTGCAGCATCACCTTCACCATAGAGAACCGCGTATCCTCTGATTCGACAATTTTGAGGAGCTTTTCCATATCACTTAGTTCGTTTGCATACTGCATTGCGATTCGCATGGCAGCTTCGTCACGCTCCCCGCTCAGATCGAGGTTTCGAACCCACCTCAGCGCGCCATCTGGATCACTCCGATACCAATTCTGAGCAATGGTCGCAGCCAGCTCTGGCGATTGCTGCAACGGGTCCAGGCGTTGATACCATTTTCCCAAATCTCCAATCTTGCCGCTGCCATAGCCGTGCCTGGTGGAGGAAATTACCTGCCGGAGAACGTTTGGATCTTGCACGTCTTCCAGCATTCGCAGTCCCAATTTGGGATCCATAGACATAACGGAGCTCAGCAAGTTGGTCTGCCAATTCTGGTACTCTGGAAAATCACTGAATTGTTGCAACCAGCCCGCAGCCGCTTCCGGCCGCTGTTTGGCATACTCTTCCAAGATGCCACCAATCCAGTTGGACTGGGCACTTGCAGGAATTTCATCTGCCATGGCCAGTGCCAAATCCAGATCTTCTCGGGCAAATCCACTTGCTACATTATTCAACAATTGCGTTTGCGTGCTTTCATTTTGTTCCAGAATCCAAACCAGTGCGTTCTCCGGCTCGCTAGCTATCCAGCGGCGCGCCACCTGCGTTGCAGCTTGATCATATGCCGCGCCCGCCGGGATCGTTTTCAACAGCTCCAGCGCCTTATCGATACTGTTGGATGCGATATTCCCAGCTACCATGGTCTGCATCTGTTCTTTGAGTGGGGAATCAGGCATAGCGTGGAAGACTTCAAGTGCCTGCTCCGGCCTGGTGTAACTTAGGGTTTGCAGTGCGTGCTGCCAAATATTGCTGTCGTAGGGTCTAAATCGCTCAATCCATTGCATCACATTGACGTCTTCGTCCGCCAAAAATGCGTAAGCAGAATTGCGAATGACTCGGCGCTGCAGACCAGCGTCTTCGATTTGCTCAATTGCCTGCATGGCCTGGATCGGGTCTTCCCTTACCCACACCTGGATAGCGGCAACCGCAGCGCTACTTTGCACTTCCTGGGGATTCAATGACATGGCAAGTTCCAGAGCTTGACGGGGATTGTTCTTAGCTATTGCGCCGATAGCCGGTGCCACGATCTGCCGCCCATTTCCTCCATATGCACCAGTTTTGAACTTCTCCAGCGCCGCGACTGGATCAGCATCTCCATACCGCAAAAACAGATTGCTGAATACGCTGTTACGGTGCATGGTTTGTTCGATATCTTCTGCCATATCCAACGCGTCTTCGATAAAAGCGATGGGTATCGCATTGGACCAGGCGTGCAGCCCAGTGGCACGAGCTCTGGAATTTTCCAAGGATGTAATAAACTGGAAGCTTTCGCGTGGACTGCTTTTAGCCAGCTGCGGAATTGCGGTGGAGACCACTCGCACAGGCTCCACCTGTGGAAATTGACGCAGCAGAAGAGTTAGCTCACGCATGGTGAGGGACAATTTCGCACGCACGTAGGCTATTAGGGCTATTTCCTGATCTTCTGGGGACCCTAACTGCGCGATTCTCTCGACCGCCGCCTCGGGAGTAAACTTGGACCATTCATAAAACAGACCGTGAAGCTGTCGCTGCCGATCGACACCACGCGCTTTCGTGGCGTAGTTCAGAGCTGCCTGAGGATCCACCGTACTCAACCGACTCAGCAATATGCTGACTGCCGCACGGCGATCGTCTGCTCTTGGGATTGCGCGAGTTTGATCCAGATAGCCTAAGATTTCTGTGCTATCCGCATCGCCTAGTAGCACGTACAGTGCTCGGGTTTGCTCAAAGTCACTGTTCAGGTTCAGCAGACCCATAAAATCAATTTGCCCGGACAGCTCTGCTGCACTGTCTTTCGATGACTGAACCGAGGATTTTACCGTTTCCGGCGGAGTTTCCACCCGCACTTCAGCCTCGACCGCATCAGGCGTGGGCACCAAATGAGCATTGCTAGTTGGCTGAATCTTCTGCTCGGCCAGTACCGGTACGTTTTCCGGCTCGCTAACTTCGCTGAAAGGTTCGCCTGGATTCCCCACAAAATATCCTGCAGCGAATGCCAGAGCGGCCATCAACACCATGAGACTCAAAAAACCTTTGCGCATACGGCCTCCTTTTCCTTTAGGCGTGGCGCAGGTCGAATTCGTTCAAACAGTCTACCCCTAATAGTGTAATAGAAATCTGGTGGTACATTTTGCGTGGTTCGATTCGCGCTCACTTCGAGCAATTTCTGCACCATGCCGATTTCACGGCAGCCAAGGCAAACTCGGGGTTTGACATGTTTGAGGCCAATATGACTATTGCACTGTTTGTGCTGGCAGTTGTTCTGATCATCCTGGGAATTGCTGGAACCATCGTCCCTGCCCTGCCCGGCGTCCTGTTGGTATTTCTAGGGCTGGTCGTAGCGGCCTGGGCCGAAGGGTTTCAGTATGTTGGCACAGGGATACTTTTGATTCTGGGTGTCCTGACCGCGATCAGCTATGTCTTGGATTTTGTCGCGACAGCATTCGGAGTAAAACGCACAGGCGCTTCGCCGCGTGCTTTTTGGGGCGCTGCTTTAGGCTCAATTGTTGGGATTTTCTTTGGATTGATAGGACTGATTCTAGGACCGTTTATTGGCGCAGTTGTCGGTGAGTTGTCGGCCAAAAAGGGCCTGCGTGACGCCACCGTCGCGGGCTATGGTGCATGGATTGGTCTGGTCATAGGCACCGCACTGAAGCTGACGCTGACATTTTTGATGGTAGGGATATTTCTACTGGCGCGGGTCTTCAATGATGCGCCGGAGCTTCCTGATGCTATTGAGGATGCCGTGGAAGAGCCCATAGCTCCCTCTGTCAGCAGCCCGTTCACGCGTTAGGAAACTGAACAATCAGACGCTAAGGCTCTGCCGTAGTCGCGGACCCTGCATCATCCAACACCTTGAAGTCGCGGTATTCCACAGTTGTCAAAATGTCATAAAGCTGCTTCTCATAAAGAGAAATACGCTTAGCCTGAATATCACCTGTAAGCCCAGTATTTCCCGCAAAACGAACCGAGGCCATTGGATTGCCCAGGCGAGAACCGGTTGCCCTGGCTCGCATTCGTCGCGACCACTTTCCACGGCGTTCTAATGCAGCAACATCTCCATATTCTTTCCGCAGCTCTAATGCTCTGCGTTTGGCAGCCTGATCTTGCGCAACGGTCAACATTGCCAGGGTTTCCTGCAATCGTTCGGTTGAGAGTTCTTTGTTGCGCTCGTTGGCCAATAATAGCCAGGCAGTTGCTTCGACGAGATCTTCTTCAGTCCCATATCCTCCCAGGTACATCAGCCCAACCCGATATTGAGAGGATTTACTGCCAAATTTTGCACTGCGTTTGAACAAGTCCAAGGCGTGCTTGTCGAACCCCTTTTTCCAGCTCTGCATAGCCTCGCAGGCATAGAACTGGTCTGGGAAGATATCCAGGCTGGATTGTTCGCATTCGCTGTCGACGAGTCGCTGCGCTGCCGCGGGTGCAGCAATGCTCAGAAATGCCAGAAAGACCCACAAGCGGCTCAGGGCGTTGGACATAGCAACCTCCGCACGCAATTAGACCATGAGTGCCAGAGTCTAAACCGTTGGAGAAAAATGTGTAGTGCAGAAGGTGCGGAAAAGTGGTGGGCGATACTAGATTCGAACTAGTGACCTCTGCCATGTCAAGACAGCGCTCTAACCAACTGAGCTAATCGCCCTTTCCAGCGAAGGCGCGCGATTCTATACCAACTTCTCTGCAATTAAAAGCAATCGAGGATCGAAAATCATACACCCAGGCCGGCCGAGCGGATAGCCTCGATCTCGTCGCGCACGCTCGCGGCATTCTCAAACTCCAAGTTCCCAGCGTGCTCGTACATTTTGTTTTCCAGCTCTTTGATTTTACGTGCCGCTTCATCTGGGGACATTACAGAGTAATCCACCTTCGGCTCCGCAACGCTGCGGTCAGTCTGGCGACCACGGGTTGATTTCTTACCCGGAGTTCTTGCCCCCTCCATAATATCCGCCACGGCCTTATAAACCGTCTTCGGCTCGATACCGTGCTCTTTATTGTAGGCAATTTGCTTCTCTCGACGTCGCTCGGTTTCGTCTATGGCAAGCTGCATCGACTTGGTTACCTTATCGGCGTACAAAATGGCTTTGCCACGGGCATTTCGCGCGGCCCGACCAATGGTCTGAATCAGCGATCCACCAGAGCGCAGATAACCTTCTTTGTCGGCATCGAGGATGGCAACCAATGAGACCTCCGGCATATCCAAGCCCTCACGCAACAAGTTGATTCCCACCAGCACGTCGAATTCGCCCAAACGCAGGTCTCGGATAATCTCTACCCGCTCAACAGTATCGATGTCCGAATGCAAATAGCGCACGCGAACATCGTGATCGGCGAGGTAGTCAGTGAGATTCTCCGCCATACGCTTAGTCAATACGGTGGCCAAAACTCGATCGCCCATAGCAACCCGCTCATTAATCTCGGAAAGTAGATCATCCACTTGGGTCGTCGCCGGGCGTACTTCCAGAACCGGATCGATCAGGCCTGTCGGCCGAACCACTTGTTCTACCACGTCGCCGCCGGATTTCTCCAATTCAAATTCGCGAGGTGTTGCCGACACATAGATCGTGCGCGGCTGCTTTGCTTCGAATTCATCGAAACGCAGCGGTCGATTGTCTAAAGCGCTAGGTAGTCGAAAGCCATACTCCACCAAGGTGGTCTTGCGGGATCGATCACCTTTATACATGGCACCTAGCTGAGGCACCATGACATGCGACTCATCCAGGATAAGCATGGCATCTGGCGGTAAGTAATCGAACAGCGTGGGAGGCGCAGCGCCTGGTGGACGGCCCGTGAGATGACGCGAGTAGTTCTCAATGCCCTGGCAGTAACCCAGTTCTGCCATCATTTCCAAATCAAACTGCGTCCTTTGTGATAGTCGCTGGTGCTCTAACAATTTGCGCGATTCATCTAACTGGGCGAGCCGCTCCCGCAGTTCGACTTTGATGGTATCCATTGCTTCCAGCACCGTCTTCCGGCTGGTCACATAATGGGTTTTGGGATAGATCGTGAGTCGAGGGACGCGCTGGACCACCTCACCAGTGAGTGGATCGAAGAAATATAGAGACTCAACCTCGTCGTCAAAGAGTTCGACTCTGACGGCATGCTTCTCCGAGTCTGCTGGAAAGATATCAATAATCTCGCCGCGGACTCGATAAGTGCCACGGCGCAGTTCCATGTCATTACGGGTGTATTGCATCTCCGCCAAGCGCCTCAATACGTCGCGCTGATCGATTTTTGTGCCCCGGTTGAGATGCAATACCATATTGAAGTACTGCTGCGGATCACCCAGGCCGTAAATAGCCGATACGGTAGCGACTATCAGCGCATCTTTACGCTCCAAGAGCGCTTTGGTCGCTGACAAACGCATTTGCTCAATATGGTCGTTTATAGAGGCATCTTTTTCGATAAACGTATCGCTGGCTGGAACGTATGCCTCGGGCTGGTAGTAATCGTAGTAGGAGACGAAATATTCCACCGCGTTTTCTGGGAAAAAGTCTTTAAATTCACCATACAACTGGGCGGCAAGCGTCTTATTGGGCGCCATGATAATCGTAGGGCGTTGCACTCGCTCAATAACGTTGGCGATAGTAAAGGTCTTGCCTGACCCGGTAACGCCCAGCAATGTCTGATGCTGCAAACCAGCCTCAAATCCTGCGGTGAGCTTTGCGATCGCCTCCGGTTGATCTCCGGCAGGCTTAAATTTAGCGTTGAGTTTAAATCGATCCATGGCTACAGTTTGGGGGCAAAGAGGGACTGATTAAAGCATCTCTCAACTTTTGGCTAGCCGCTCACAGCTACACCGATACAGTGTAGGATGTGCGGCCTCGTAACGATCCGCAATATGGAGACCAACTTGAACACTTCGTTAGCTGCCCGCGTTTCACGCATAAAGCCTTCTGCCACTTTAGCCGTCAGCGCGAAAGCGGCGCAACTTAGAGCCCAAGGCAAAGACATCATAGGCTTGGGAGCCGGAGAACCTGACTTCGACACGCCAGAACATATTAAGCAGGCTGCTATTGACGCCATCCATGCGGGTCAAACCAAATACACCGCGGTGGACGGCACCGCAGAATTAAAAGCCGCCATCTGTGCGAAGTTGCAACGCGATAACAACCTGACCTTCGAACCCCAGCAAATTTTGGTTTCGTGTGGAGCGAAACATAGCATTTACAATGTCATGCAAGCGCTGCTGGATTCCGAAGACGAGGTGCTTGTACCCAGTCCATATTGGGTGTCTTACCCAGATATGGCGCGGCTGGCAGACGCGGCCCCGGTTATGCTGACGACCAGCCAGGACAACGACTTCAAACTCAGCCCGGATCAGTTGCGTCGAGCTATCAACGACAAAACAAGGCTGCTCATTCTCAATTCGCCATCAAACCCCACCGGCAAAGCGTACTCACCTGACGAACTAAAGGCATTGGGTGAAGTACTGGCCGAGCATCCCAAAGTATGGGTTCTATCGGACGAGATCTATGAATTTATCTACTGGGGCGATGCGCCGCTAAGTAATATTGTTAATGTCTGCCCTGAATTACGGGATCGAACGATTGTCATCAATGGTGTGTCCAAGGCTTATGCCATGACCGGCTGGCGGATCGGCTACGCAGCGGCTCCAGCGGACCTCATCGCTGCAATGAAGAAGATTCAAAGCCAAAGCACCTCTAACGCCTGCTCTATCTCTCAGGCCGCCAGTGTCGCGGCCCTGAATGGTGATCAAGCGTGCGTAGAGCAGATGCGGCTGGCATTTCGAGAGCGACATGACTACATCATTGACGCACTCAACAGCCTGCCGGGTGTTAAGTGTCTGCGTGGCGAAGGGGCGTTTTACGCATTTCCTTCCTTTGAAGAAGTCATTGCGGCAAAACCAGATGTAAGGGACGACATAGAGCTGGCTGCCGAGATGTTAGAGATAGCGAGCGTCGCTTTAGTTCCGGGTTCCGCGTTTGGCGCGCCGGGCTTTATGCGGATTTCCTTTGCCACCAGCATGGAGATGCTGGAATCAGCTATCGAACGAATGCGTAATTATCTAGCTGGTTAGCAAAGTTCGGATTATTTCTTACAGAAACGTCAGAAAGCAGCCACTACCAGGCCCGGCCAATAATGTGAAAATGCTTGCGTCAATCCAAGGAAGGAAGACGCAACATGAAAACACCGCAACCAGCCACTATGGCTGGAGTTACTTTATTAGAGCTCATGCTCGCCATAACAATCCTCGGCGTACTCGCTGCCATGGCCTTTCCCAGCCTCAACGCGCTAGTTCGCGATACATCGGTTAGCCTCGAACGTGATCGCATGTGGGCATCCATCAACCTGGCGCGAAGCCGCGCCCTGTCCACCGGCAAGCGGGTCGTGCTGTGTCCGTCTCGAGATGGACAGCATTGCCTCGCCACAACGGAATGGCAGGCTGGCTGGATTATGTTTTCTGATACAAATGAGGACCGGAATCGCCAGACTGACGAGCCGTTAATCAGAGCAGAGAGCAGTCTGGCCGAAGGTATCATTGTCAAAACTACCAGCGGCCGCAAACGTCTCACACTGCGTCCATCGGGCATGGCTTATGGGAGCAACGTCACCATGACCTTTTGCGACACGACCGGCACCGCGTCGCCTCACGCACTGGTACTCTCAAACACCGGCAGGGCCAGAGCAGCACTGCGCAAACCAGACAAAAGCCCGCTAGATTGCAGTTAAATTGCCAAATTAGAATCCATCTGTCTGCCCTACAGGAATGCTTCATTGGAAAATATTTGATTTGGGGGTTGACTAGGGGGGCATAATTCTGGAGAATCTCGCGCCTCGCAATTCCCCGGTAGCTCAGTTGGTAGAGCGGGTGACTGTTAATCACTAGGTCGGCGGTTCAAGCCCGTCCCGGGGA
>CAZVYE010000089.1:0-12211 GCA_964630895.1 uncultured Gammaproteobacteria bacterium
GTACCACTGTTTAAGCGGCTCGGTCTCGGTGCCATTCTTGGGTATCTGGCTGCTGGCATACTGGTTGGTCCATTTGCGTTTGGGCTCATCGCGGATTCAGAGCAGGCGCTTGGGTTTTCAGAGCTGGGTGTCGTCATGCTGCTGTTCGTAATCGGGCTGGAGCTAGAGCCAGAACGACTGCGGGTATTCCGTAAAGTGCTATTTACTGCAGGTCCCCTGCAATTTGGGCTTACTTGTATCGCGCTCGGAGGTGTTCTGTGGTGGCTGGGAATGAGCCCCACTGCAGCCCTGGTAGCGGCGCTGGCGCTGAGTTTATCTTCCACCGCTTTTGGTCTGCAAACCCTGGCCGAACGCAATGAGCTAACCCAATCGCATGGGCGAACCGCGTTTGGTGTGCTGTTATTCCAAGATCTTGCTGTGATTCCTATTCTGGCGTTTCTACCGTTGCTTGCGGAAAGTCGGTCCACCGGATTCGATTGGGTCAGCACAATGATTGCTATTGCTACCGTGGTCGGAATGGTAGTTATCGGTCGTTATGGACTGCGTCCCGTGTTGCGTTTGGTTGCCAGGTCCGATGTTCGGGAGCTGTTTACGGCGACTGCACTTTTGCTGGTGCTTGGTGCAGGCTGGCTCATGGAACACGTCGGACTTTCGATGGGCTTGGGCGCGTTCCTCGTCGGCGTGCTGGTTGCAGATTCCGAGTACCGTCATGCCTTGCAGGCAGATATTGAGCCGTTTAAAGGCTTACTACTAGGCGCCTTTTTTCTCAGCGTGGGCGTGCAGGTGGACTTGGCGTTGATTGGTCAACAGCCCGTGCTGATTGTGCTACTGACCCTGGGCCTGTTGGGCATTAAATTTGCCATTTTGTGGGTGACAGGTTTGGCAACTGGATTGCGTCAGTGGTGTGCGCTGCGGCTTGCGGGCATCTTGCCTCAGGGTGGAGAATTTGGTTTTGTTATTCTTGCGGCGGGTGCTGGAATGGGACTTATGTCCCAACGAGATGAGCAAATCGCCATTGTGGTGATCACGCTCTCTATGATTTTGACCATTCCCCTGTACCTATTTCTAGTCAAGTTGGCACGGCAGAAGTCTGGCGGTACTCACGAGCGAGAACCAGAGACGCTGCCGGATGAGCACAAGCGTTTGCTGATCATTGGGTTTGGCCGCATGGGACAGATTGTTGCTCGAGTCCTGGGGACGCAAAAGGTTACCTTTGTGGCGCTTGATCGCAGTCCGGATCAGGTGGATTTTGTACGCAAGTTTGGCAATGAAGTGTACTTTGGGGATGCCTCTAAGCCCGATTTGCTGCATGCCGCTCGGGCCAAGGAAGCCACCGCAGTGGTGGTGGCGCTGGGCGAGCTGACCGATTCCAAGCCTATCATCGACAATATCAAGCACAATTGCCCGGACTTGCCTATTTTTGCCTTTGCGCGCAATCGACACCATGCCTTGCGACTCATGCGTATGGGGGTGCAGAAGGTGATTCGCGAAACGTTCTTTTCCAGTCTGGAAATGGCGGTAGAAGTGCTTAAGTACATGGGCCACTCGGATGAAGAGGCCAGGAAGGCGGCCAGGAAATTTCAAATTCATGACGAGGAACTACTACAGATTCAAGAAGCTATTCAGGACGATGAAGCCAGTTTGATCCGTTCGGCGCAAGATTCCCGCAAGGAGCTGGAGCGCCTATTCAGCGAGGACGAGGAAGATATCCAAGGTGTCCAAGGCCACAGCTAAAGTCGCACATTGGGATGTTATGAATAAAATGCTTGAACATGCGACCGCAGCATGGCTTATAATCGGAAACTCCAACAACCACCACAATGACAGCTTTGATGCGTAGCTCGTTGCAAGAACAGTTGCTCCAATCAGGACTGGTTTCTGAGGATCAACTCGATAAAGCCCGCCAAAAGAGAAACCACAAGAATGCCTCGCGCAAAGGAGGCAAGCCGAAAGGCAAAGGTGGAAAAGGCACTGGTAGTAAACACGCGTCTCATTCCAAGAAAGGCAAGCGCAGCGCGGACGAAATGAATTTGGCCAAGGCCTATTCGCTGCGTGCGCAGACTGAAGCCGAAGAAAAGCGCGCAGCCCTGGAAGAGCAGGAGCGTCGCACTAAAGCCAACAAGAAACTCAAAGAACTGATTGATAAAAAAGCCCTGGACAATGCCCAGGGTGAATCCGAACGTTACTTCCAGTTTAATAAACGTATTCGGAAGCTTTTTGTTCGGGATGAGCACATGAGCAAGTTGGACAATGGCGAAGCGTGTATCGTGCATTTCAAAGGCCGGTTCTATGTCCTTAATGCAGATGACGGACAAGCTGCAGAAACTTTAAAGCCCGATGCAATCGTCATGTGGAACAGGGACGGCGAAGTACAGGACGTTTCGCCCGAATCTACAACCGAGAGCTAAACCGCTACTTTTTAATCACGCCAAAGGGAGAAAACATGACCAAGTCACCAGAGGAAATGGCTGCCACAATGATAGCCAATCTGCCGGAGAAGACCGGCAAACCCCTGGAAGATTGGTTAGATCTGGTGCGCCCAATGGGGCTGCACCGACACGGGGAGATCGTAAACATGCTTAAGACGGAGCATGACGTTACCCATGGGTATGCCAATCTCATAGCGACCAAGTCATTAGAAGAACTGGACGGGGAAAAGACCGACGAAGAGTTGGTGCATGCGCAATATGCGGGTCCAAAGGCCGGGCTTTATCCCATCTACGAGACTTTAGTGGGCGTGGCAGAGCGCATGGGTGATGATGTAACCGTTTCTCCCAAGAAAACCTATGTCAGTCTGCGACGTGCAAAGCAATTTGCGATTATTCAGCCGTCTACCAGAGATCGAGTAGACCTGGGTTTAAATCTGAAAGAAGCGGAAACCACCGACAGGCTGGAGCCATCGGGCAGTTTCAATGCGATGGTAAGCCACAAGGTTGCACTGGAAGATTCCATCGAGGTGGACTCTGAGGTCAAAGACTGGCTGCAGCAAGCCTACGACGAAGCCGGCTAACACGACTTTCGCTGATATTTAGGCCAAATCGGCCAGCCACAATGCTGGTCGATTCAGTTTTTACTGCATGCCCGGCGTAGCGTGCAGGTTTGTGCGCTAGCTACCCTTAAATCTCGATATTACTTGCAAGCCAAAGCTCTGCATCTTTGCGCGACATGGATTTCCGTTTGGCATAATCCTCCAACTGATCCTCACCAATTGGGCCAACCACAAAGTAGCGCGAATCTGGGTGGGAGAAATACCAGCCGCTAACAGAGGCAGCCGGATACATGGCGCAGCTTTCGGTTAGGCTCACACCCGTGCGACTTTCAGCTTCGAGTAAATCAAACAGGGTGTTTTTTTCCGTGTGATCCGGGCAGGCTGGGTAGCCTATAGCCGGGCGGATACCTTGGTACTTTTCTGCAATCAGATCGGCATTTTCAAGCTGCTCATGCCGCGCATAGCCCCAGATTTCAGTACGCACGCGATGATGCATGTATTCCGCTAACGCTTCAGCCAGACGGTCGGCCAGCGCCTTGACCAATATAGACTGATAATCATCGTGTTGCTCTTCAAACTGCCTGGCCAGTTCGTCTGCACCAAGGCCGGCAGTTACCACAAAGCCACCCAGGTAGTCTGCCTTGCCAGATGCCAGAGGCGCAACAAAGTCTGCCAAACAGCTGTTGGCATTTTGCCCAGATTTTTCTGTTTGCTGGCGCAAGCAGTGAAATCGAGCGCGTTCTGTTGTTCTGGTGTCATCGGCATACACAACGATATCGTCGCCATCGCTGTTTGCGGGCCATATTTGCACAACCGCTTTGGCCGTAAGCTGCTTGTTCGCGATGAGCTTCTCCAGCATGTCCTGGGCATCACGGTAGAGCTCTCTCGCCTGCGGTCCCACTTCGGGATGCTCGAGTATCTGCGGGTATTTGCCTTTCAGTTCCCAGGTAATAAAGAAAGGCGTCCAATCGATGAATGGAACAATGTCAGACAGCGGCACGTCGGTTAAATGGGTTGGTTCCAGCGATGTTGGAGTAGGCGGACTGTAAGATTGCCAATCTTTATCTATTGGGTTTGCGCGTGCATCGCGCAGTGAAATGAGGTTCTTGCCACGGGTCCGTTGGCCGCGCTGTGCTTGTACACGGGTATACTCTTCCTGCACTTCCAAGGCGTAGGCGTCACGCTGATCGCTAGCGAGTTTCTGAACCACACCGACGGCACGGGACGCGTCCTTAACCCAGACAATAGGACCCGTATATTCCGGCGCAATTTTGATCGCCGTATGCACTCGAGATGTCGTAGCACCGCCGATCAACAGAGGGGTAGAAAGGCTTTGTCGAGCCATTTCGGCAGCAAACCGTTGCATTTCGTGCAGTGACGGCGTGATCAGGCCGGACAGCCCAATCATGTCTGCATTATGCTCTTGCGCTGCTGCGAGAATTTTTTCGGCAGGTACCATGACGCCCAGGTCGATCACTTCCACATTGTTACAACGCAATACGACGCCGACGATGTTTTTACCTATGTCGTGCACGTCACCTTTAACAGTCGCCATGATCACCGTGGCTGATGGCCCCGAGCTGCGGCCGCTTTTTGCTTTTTCTGCCTCAATAAACGGTACCAAATGTGCTACGGCCTTTTTCATGACGCGCGCACTTTTAACGACTTGAGGAAGAAACATCTTACCGCTGGCGAACAAATCACCCACCACGTTCATTCCGTCCATGAGCGGGCCTTCAATAACATCCAAAGGTTGTTCCGCTTCGAGTCGTGCCAACTCGGTATCGTCGTCTATATGTTTGTCTATTCCCTTAACCAGGGCGTGCTTGAGGCGTTCATGAATAGGCCAGCTGCGCCATGCAGCGTCCGTCGCTTCAGCTTGTTCGCCGCCGGCGTACTCGGGCGCGATATCAAGCAGTCTCTCTGTCGCGTCTGAGCGGCGATTGAGGACGACGTCCTCGACGCGCTCGCGAAGCTGGTCGGGCAGGGTATCGTAAACAGCCAGTTGCCCGGCGTTCACAATGCCCATATCCATGCCCGCTTTGATAGCGTGGTACAGGAACACGGAGTGGATTGCTTCCCGTACCGGGTTATTTCCGCGAAAGGCGAAAGAGACGTTGCTAACGCCACCGCTGACCAAGGCGCTGGGTAGTTTGTCTTTTATCTGCCTGGTTGCCTCAATAAAGGCAACGCCGTAATCATCGTGCTCGGCAATGCCTGTGCCAATGGCGAATATATTGGGATCAAAAATGATGTCCTCTGGCGGGAAACCTACCTCGTCTACCAGAATCTTGTACGCGCGCTCACAGATGGAGAACTTGCGTTCCACCGTGTCTGCCTGGCCCGTCTCATCAAATGCCATGACAACGA
Source organism: uncultured Gammaproteobacteria bacterium (assembly GCA_964630895.1). Taxonomy (GTDB): domain Bacteria; phylum Pseudomonadota; class Gammaproteobacteria; order Xanthomonadales; family SZUA-38; genus CAZVYE01. The sequence continues at coordinate 5,360 of CAZVYE010000089.1, forward strand.
TGGCAGCCCCATAGCGCAAGATGGTCTCCGCCTGGCTGCGAAAGGCGTCTTCGCCTTCTTTCAGGCTGATGGAATTCACCACGCCCTTGCCCTGCAGCTCTTTTAATCCAAGCTCCAGGACTTCCCATTCGGACGAATCGAGCATCACCGGGACCCGGCTGATGTCTGGTTCTGAAGCAACCAGCCGCAGAAACGTTTGCATGGCGTCGGGAACGTCTAACAGTCCATCGTCCATATTGATATCGATGATCTGCGCGCCGTTTTCCACTTGGTCTCTCGCAACATCAAGGGCTTCGCTGTAGTCGCCCTCCATAATGAGTCGCTTAAATTTCGCAGATCCGGTCACGTTGGTGCGCTCGCCCACGTTAATGAAATTGGTCTGGGCAGTCACAGTGAAATCTTCCAGACCGGACAAAACCATCGTGGTTGGATTAGATCGGGGTTTACGTGCCGCAAATGGTGCAACAGCCTCAGCAATTGCAGTGATATGTTCTGGCCCAGTGCCGCAGCAGCCCCCTACGTAGTTCAACCAGCCTTGCGATGCGAAATCAGCAAGGACCTCGGCCATTTGATCGGGGGTGTCGTCGTAGCCGCCAAACTCATTGGGCAGGCCAGCATTTGGGTGGACCCCAGTAAATTGATTTGCGCGATGACTGAGTGCTTGAACATAGGGACGCAGATCATTTGCACCTAATGCGCAATTTAGTCCTACGCCCAGAGGGTTTGCATGACGAATAGAAGCCCAGAATGCTTCGGTGGTTTGGCCTGAAAGCGTGCGCCCGCTGGCATCGGTAATCGTGCCAGAAACCATGATGGGAAATTTCTGTCCCACCTCTTTAAATAATGCATCCAGCGCAAATAGCCCGGCCTTGGCGTTGAGCGTGTCGAATATGGTTTCCAGCATCAGAATATCCGAACCACCTGCAATCAGTCCTCTGGCTGCTTCCAGATACGCGGATGCCAGCTCATCAAAGTTCGTCGCTCGAAATTCTGGACGGTTTACATCGGGGCTCAGGCTTAGTGTTCGATTGGTAGGACCTAAGACACCAACCACAAAGCGCGGTCGCTGCTCATCTTCGCCAGTTACTTGGTCCGCGGCCGCTCGCGCCAGAACTGCGGATTGGTAGTTGAGGTCGTAAACCAGTGCCTCAGTTTGATAGTCAGCCTGGGAAATGGCATTGGAATTGAACGTGTTCGTCTCGATCAAATCCGCGCCAGCGCGCAAGTAGGCGAGATGAATATCTTTGATAAGTTCAGGTTGTGTGAGCGACAGCAGGTCGTTGTTGCCAAACTGGTCGCATTCAGGCAGTTCAATGCCTTTGCCGCGATACCCGGCTTCGTCCAGGTTTTGATCTTGAATCATGGTGCCCATGGCACCGTCCAAAATTGCGATGCGAGATCGAAGGAGCGTTTCAAGTTCCTGGTAGCGAGAAGAATTCATGAGAATCTATTTTTGTTTGTATGCGTTGAGCGTGATGACTTCAAAGTGCGGTGCACGGTTTTCTTTCGAGGTGACTTCGCAGCGCTGTACCTCCAGCCCGGCTTCTGTGGCAAATTTTCTGAGTTGCTTCGGCGTGAACCCTAGGTTGACGTGGCCAAAAGGCTCAACCGCCTGCTCGTGAGAGTGTTCGTGCAATGTGGTCGCCACAACCTGACCACCAGGGATTAGAACCCGAGCGCACTCCTTAAGCACAGCGTCGGGCTTCTTCGTGTACGTCAGCGCGTGAGTCAGCAGCACCGTATCAAAATGCCCTTCGTCTGAGGGCAGGGCGTGCATGTCAGCCACCTGAAAGTCGACGTTTGCGTACTTCTTGAGCCGCCGTTTGGCTGCTTCTATGACCTTCTCCGACACATCAACGCAGGTCACGTGCTCGGCATTGGGTGCCAAAAGCTCCGCCATCACACCGTCTCCAGACGCAATGTCGAGCACACGCCCTAGCTGGACCATTTCAAACGCGGCTCGCGCAGTCGCCTCCCAGGTGCGCCCTGGTGAGTAATGCCGCTCCATGTCTCCAGCGACCGCATCGGCCCAATTGCGTGAACGTGCTCTAGCGGACAGCACTGCGGGCAGCCGATCTGCATCGGTTTTCAGCAGGGCATCGTCCAAACCATTGCGAACCGTAGTCCAGATCGCGTTAAAACCGTCTTCCGGAAGGGCGTCATTGAGTCGATAATAGGACTGCACGCCTGAGCGGCGGTCCCTTACTAAAGACGACTCTCTTAGCTTTGCCAGGTGGGTAGAAACGCGGGGTTGTGCCAGCTGCGTGATGTTGGCCAGCTCGGCAACGGTAAGCTCTTCTCGTTCCAGCAAGGCAAGTAAACGCACCCGATTGGGATCGGCAAGTACTCGCAAGAGCTGAGATATGTCGCTCAGGTCGATGACTATATCCTTATATCAAGATTAAAAGATATACAGAGATTAGCACATTGCAATGGCCCGTCAAGCGATGTGATTTTTTGCAAAATTACGCATTTGATCAGGATTTGATTCTAAGCTCGTACAGTGTTGAGGTTGGTTGTGCGATAATGCGCGGCTGACAAGCCGGTGGCCGACCTGGTTCCGGTTCCTATATTGAAAGACGCAGGAAGGTGAATATGGACTTTCGGTTTACCGAAGAGCAGGAAATGATTCGCGACGCCGCGCGCAGTTTTGCCCAAAGCGAAATTGTGCCAATTGCAGAAGAATTCGATCGTTCAGGAGAGTTCCCACTGGCTACCATTCAGAAAATGGGAGAGCTGGGATTAATGGGTATCGAGGTGCCGGAGGAATACGGTGGTTCTGGCCTGGATACCATCGGCTACGCCTTAGCCTTGAAAGAAATCAGCGCCGCAGACGCGGCCCACGGAACCATAATGTCGGTGAACAACTCTCTGTACGCCAATGGTTTGTTGACCTATGGAACCGAAGAGCAGCGACAGCAATTTTTGACGCCGGTTGCTTCCGGTGAAGAAATTGGGGCCTATGCGTTAACCGAGCCTCAGTCCGGTTCTGATGCTTCACGTATGCGGGTACGCGCGGAGAAGAAAGAAGACGGCAGTGGTTATGTTATCAATGGTAAGAAGTCCTGGATCACCTCCGGTCCGGTAGCCAAGTTCTTGGTCCTGTTCGCGGTAACTGACCCGGATGCGGGCGCCAAAGGCATTACTGCTTTCATGATTGACACCGAGCAGGCGGGTTTTAGCCGCGGTAAGACGGAGCCCAAGCTGGGTATTCGCGCTTCAGCGACCTGCGAAATCGAGTTCGAAGACTATTTTTGTCCCGTTGAAAATCGGCTGGGCGAAGATGGGCAGGGCTTTAAGATCGCCATGGGAGTTCTGGATGCGGGCCGCATCGGTATTGCGGCGCAAGCGCTGGGAATCGCGACCGCAGCTTACGATGCCAGTTGCTCTTATGTGCAAGAGCGGCAGGCATTCGGTGAGCCTATCGGCAGTTTTCAGATGATTAAGCAAAAGATCGCTGATATGAAGTGCCGATTGGACGCGGCCGAGTTGCTCATGCTCAAAGCCGCTTGGAAGAAAGCCCAAAGCAAGAAAACGGGTGAGCGTTTCACCACTGAGGCCAGTGTCGCCAAGCTGTACGCCTCAGAAGCGGCAATGTATATAACCCACCAGGCGCTGCAGATTCATGGCGGTATGGGGTACTCCAAAGAAATGCCTATCGAGCGTTATTTCCGAGATGCCAAGATCACCGAGATCTATGAAGGCACCAGTGAAATTCAACGTCTGGTTATTTCCAGGATGGAAACAGGTATCCGTTAAATCGCGCAAAGCGCAGGATTGATGTGCCCCGGTCACTTCAGTGGCCGGGGCATTTTTTTGTCTGTGGTTAGTGAATCGTACACAGTTTCGGGTCTGGCTTCGTTTCTTCAAACGACTGTTTTAATTGCATATAACGGTAGATTCACATGGCATGGGGGAGTATCCTTGCCAGCCAGTCTAAGAGCTACGGAGAGGGGGTCTTCCGTTCTTCGTTGCAGCTTTTCCGAACCGCAAACTAAAAACAAAATAGAACATTGGCCGGAACTTAATGAATACACCCAATTCGCCCAAGCGAGCCGAAGCGATAACCGCGATTTGTGCGCTAATTAAAGCCGATAAGACACCCGCCAACGCCGAGCGTATGAATAGCTTTGCCGAGCACTTCTTAAGTCGGCTACCCCTGCAGGATTTGCTAGATCGAGAGCCGCAACACTGGGCTACTCTCGTTGAAAAGTGCTACGAGGGAGTTGCGAAGCGTCTGAAAGGCGAAACGACAACGATTTTGCTGGATGAAGTCACCCAGCACAATGAATATACCAAAGGCCATTCGGCGATTCTGATCGTTACCAACGACATGCCGTTCCTGGTGGATTCGGCCACCATGGCCATTAATGAATCCGATCTGGGGATTCACCTCATTGCGCACCCAGTATTCAATGTCGTGCGAGACCAGGGCGGCTATTTGCTTAACCTGGCACCGGCATCCGAGGAATTGGAAGATTCTTGCTCCGAATCTGTGATGTATTTTGAGTTTGATAAGGTCACGGACACGCGTAAGTTGGCGCAGGTTCAAGAGCAAATCCTGCATTACCTGTCTGACGTCAACGCTTCGGTTGAAGACTGGCGTGACATGCTGTCGAAAGTGGATGACGCCTGTAGTCATCTGCAACAGGCAAAAACACCGTACGATTCGGCGGATGTGGAGGAAACCGTCGAGTTTCTGCGCTGGATGGCGGATGATTTCTTTACCTTTTTAGGCTATCGCGAATACGCGGTTGTGCCGCGGAAAGAGGAAGAGGTTCTGGAAGTTCGCCCGGACACAGGTTTGGGTATCTTGCGGGACCCCGAGCGCCGAGGTTCATCCCGTAGCGTGACTGTGCTGCGTTCCCACGAACCCTCTGGTATCGCCGAATCTGGGCCCATTATCGTGACCAAAACCAATACCGGTGCGACGGTACATCGCAGCGGTTATATGGATTACGTGGGCGTCATGGAATTCAATGAGGTAGGGGAGTTGGTTGCGGAACGTCGATTCCTGGGATTGTTCACTTCGGCAGCATATAACCGTCGCCCCTGGAATATCCCATTCGTGCGCCGCAAAGTGGAATATGTGATGGGCGAATCGGGCTATTCCCACAATAGCCATGGCGGCAAGGCGCTGCTGCACATTATGGAAACATTGCCCAGAGACGAGCTGCTGCAGGCTACGCGGTCTGAGTTGTTCGATTTGGTAATGGGCATATTCGGCCTGCAAGAACGTCAACAAACCCGGTTATTTATTCGTGCTGATCGCTTTGGGCGGTTTTTCTCTTGCCTGGTTTATATTCCCCGCGAGCGCTTCAATACGGAGAATCGACAGCGTATTCAGGCGGTTTTGAAGCGAGCCTTGAAGGGCGAACGCGTGGACTTCACCGTGCAGGTCTCGGAATCCAAGTTGGCTCGCGTACACGTATTAATCCGGGTACCTGCGGGTCATCAGGTTGAGTACGACGTACAAGAAATCGAAAACCGGCTGGAAGACGCCGTGCGCACCTGGAACGATCGACTGCGAGAAATTCTAGTCGATAAGTTTGGTGAAGAGACTGGTTTGGAATGGTCGCGTGAGTATGGTCTCGCATTTCCGGCAGCCTATCAGGAAGATGTGACCCCTTGGGTTTCCGCTTTTGATGTAGCCAATATCGCCAGCCTGTCGCAAGCTGAGGACATGCGCCTCAGCTTATATCGGCCGCGTAATCGGGAGGCCGGGTTTTATCGATTTAAGATTTTTCGCGTAGGCTCCACCATTCCATTATCTGACGTGTTGCCGATGCTGGAGAATATGGGCTTGCGGATTGTCAGTGAGCGCCCGTATCAACTCACGTTATCAGACGGACAGCATCGCTGGATTCAAGATTTTGACATGCAGTTGGGCCAGGGGCTGGAACTGGACCTGGAGCGCGTGCGTGAACCGTTTCAAAATGCGTTCGAACAGATCGCCACTGGCGCGTTGGAAAACGACGGATTTAATCGGCTGGTTCTGGGTGCCTATTTAGATTGGCCACAGGTCGCTTTACTGAGATCGGTATGTAAGTACCTGATTCAAACTGGTATTCCGTTCTCTCAGAATTACATGGAGAGGACGCTGGCAGCTCATCCTGCCGTAGCGCGACTGTTGGTGGAGCTGTTTGAAGCGCGATTTGATCCAGCGCGTGCGGACGAGACCCAGGCGCAAGCTGAAAGTCGCGTTAAGCACCTTATTGGCACGCTGGCTCACCTGGCAGAGTTAGAGACCGATCAGTTGGATGTCTTGTCCAGCGCGAAAGCGCAGGACCGCAAAGAACAAGTGAAGTCGGTGCGTACTGTGTTGCGCATGCTTGTGGAAAGTGTTCGTAGTTTGGACGAGGATCGCATATTGCGCGCCTTCATTGGTGTCATTCGGGCCATGCTCCGCACCAGCTTTTATCAGGTCACGGATGCGGGCCAGCCGCGGCCCTACATCAGCTTCAAACTGAATAGTGACAAAGTTCCTGAGCTACCCAAACCGCGACCTTGGAGAGAAATATTTGTCTATTCGCCGCGCGTAGAGGGAATCCATTTAAGAGGTGGTCCAGTGGCACGTGGCGGTCTTCGTTGGTCGGATCGCCTGGAGGATTTCCGCACTGAAGTATTGGGCCTGATGAAGGCGCAAATGGTTAAGAACACCATGATCGTCCCAGTAGGTGCCAAGGGGGGCTTTGTGGTCAAGCAAATGCCGGATACTGCCGATCGAGAGGTGGTAATGGCAGAAGTTGTGGCCTGTTATCGTTTCTTTATCAACGGTTTACTAGATATAACTGATAATCTACACGAAGATGATGTAGTGCATCCAGACAACGTAGTCCGCAAAGATGCAGA
>CAZVYE010000089.1:12311-13976 GCA_964630895.1 uncultured Gammaproteobacteria bacterium
ATGAGTGGGGATGTGTTTGGCAACGGTATGCTGCTTTCTCGCCATATTCGACTTCGTGCGGCTTTTAATCACATGCATATTTTCCTGGACCCAAATCCAGACGCCGCGACCAGCTATGCAGAACGCGAGCGTTTGTTTAACCTGCCTCGTTCTTCTTGGACAGACTACGACGAATCGCTTATTAGCGCCGGTGGCGGCGTGTTCTCGCGCAAAGAGAAGACAATTCCTCTCAGTCCGGAAGTTAGAAAGTGGCTGGGGATCGAAGAAAAGAGCATGGACCCGCAGGAGCTGATTCGCGCCCTGCTGAAAGCGCCGGCAGACCTGCTTTGGAATGGTGGTATCGGCACCTATGTGAAGGGCTCTGCCGAAACCGATGCGGAGGTAGGCGACCGGGCGAATGATGCTGTCCGCGTGGATGGTGATGATTTGCGCTGCAAGGTGGTAGGAGAAGGTGGCAACCTGGGCCTCACCCAGCTGGGTCGCATCGAATTTGCGCTTAATGGCGGTCGTATCAACACAGATTTTATCGACAACTCGGCCGGCGTAGACTGCTCTGACCACGAGGTCAACATCAAAATTTTGCTCAACGTAGCAATGCGAGAAGGCAAACTGGATCAGGAGCGTCGCAATGCGCTATTGGCGCAGATGACTGACGAAGTGTCTGATCTGGTGCTGCGCAACAACTACCTGCAAAGCCATGCGATCTCTTTGATGCAGGCACTGACCGTATCGCGACTGGGATCAAAAGCCCATTTTATTGACGTGCTGGAGTCCGAAGGCCACATTGATCGAGAGCTGGAGCATCTGCCTAATCACGAAGAGCTGCAGGAAAGGCGAGCAAAACGGATCGGTTTAACCCGGCCGGAGCTGGCAGTCCTGTTGTCCTACAGTAAGATTACTCTGTATCAGGAGTTGTTAAGCTCCGAGGTTCCAGAAGACCCTTATTTGTCAGCAGAACTGAGTCGATATTTCCCCGAACCGCTGCGGGAAAACTACGGTGAGGAGATGCTCAAGCATCGTCTGAAGCGGGAAATCATCGCTACTGCGGTCACCAACAGCATGGTTAACCGCATGGGTGCTACATTTACCCTGCGAATGCATGAAGACACTGGTGCCGCGCCGTCTGCGATCGCCAAAGCGTACACCGCTGCCCGCGAAGTGTTTAACGCGCGCCGATGGTGGGAGGCAGTTGAATCTTACGACAATAAGATTGATACCCAGCGTCAAATTGAAATGGAACTGCTGGTGTGGAATCTGCTCCGTCACGTAACCCGATGGATACTGACGCGCAATCGCGATCGTCTCAATATCGCCGATTTGGTGGAGCGATATTCCAGTGGCGTACAAACCTTATTGGGCATCATGCGAGAGATTGGAGACATTACCCAGTCGAAGCACATCGCAGAGCTAGAAGGCTTGATGCAAGGTGCGGGGGTCGATGCGGGTCTGGCCAAAGAGTTGGCAATCATTCCCGTACTGCCGCCTGCGCTGGATTTGATCGAAGTCGCATACAGTTCTCAAGATGATCTGGAAACAGTGGCTCGAATCTACTTCGAATTGGATCGCGAGCTGAGTCTGACGTGGCTGATGGATGCCATCGAGAAGCTGAAGGTGGACGGGGAGTGGCACGCCCACGCCCGTGTTGGCTTGCGTGACGAGTTGTTT
>CAZVYE010000090.1:0-13908 GCA_964630895.1 uncultured Gammaproteobacteria bacterium
CGCGAGCTGTATTTTGGAAACCCTGAGAAAACAAGCGCTCGCATTAGTCCGGACGGCAAGTGGATAAGCTGGATCGCACCCAAGAATGGCGTCCTGAATGTGAGCGTTGCGCCAGCCAACAACATGGCAGACAGCCGTTTTATTACAGACGACAAGCACCGTGGGATTCAACAACACTTTTGGACACCGAACAGTCAGTATGTGCTTTACACCCAGGATAAGGGCGGTGACGAGAATTTCCACGTCTATGCGAGCGATGTGAAAACTGGCGAAGTTCGCGATCTTACGCCGGTGGCAGATGGTGCTCGTGCTGCCGTACAGGCAGTCTCTTTCGAAAAGCCGTTTCATGTCTTGGTTGGCGTAAATGAACGCAACCCACAGGTCTTCGACTTGTATCTGGTGGACATTCGCACCGGCGAGTTGGAGTTGGTTAAGGAAAACCCTGGCTTTGCTGGATGGATAGTCGACAACAGCCTGACGCCGCGCTTCGGTATTTCGCAAATCCCTGGTGGCGCTACCAAAGTTGTCGATATGGAAGGCGAAGAGCTGCTCACGATCCCGGCAGAAGACACTTTGACAACCAATGTAATTGGGTTCAACAAAACCAACGATGCCATGTGGGCAATTGACAGCCGCGGACGCGACAAAGCTGCATTGGTAGCAGTCGATGCCGAAACCGGAAAGGCTACCGAGATTGCCAAGAATGACCAAGCCGACATCAACAACGTACTGGTGCATCCGCAGACCAACGAACCTCTGGCCTATAGCGCTAACTATTTACGCACCGCCTGGACTGCACTGGACGAAGGCATCCAACAAGATTTGGCGTACTTGAAAAAGCAGCTTGTGGGCGATCTGTCCATTTTGAGCAGCACCGAAGACCTTTCCAAGCTGGTTGTGTACGAAGATGCAGCACAGTCACCCGCTACCTACTATTTGTATGAGCGCGATGGCAGAAAGTTAGAAAAGCTCTTCGCTACACAGCCTGCCCTGAGCGACGCTGGACTAGTCCCCATGCATCCGGTGGAAATTAAATCGCGGGATGGTCTGACGTTAGTGTCGTATCTCACCCTTCCTGCCGGCAGCGATAAAGATGGCGACGGTCGACCAGAAAAACCGTTACCGATGGTGCTCGATGTGCACGGCGGTCCTTGGGCCAGAGATAGCTACGGTTACAATCCGTGGCACCAGTGGTTAGCCAATCGTGGCTACGCTGTGCTGTCTGTAAATTATCGCGGCTCTACAGGCTTCGGGAAATCGTTTGTTAACGCGGCCGTGAAAGAGTTTGCTGGCAAGATGCACGACGATCTAATTGATGGCGTCCAGTGGGCTATCGACAACGGCGTCGCACACAAAGATCGCGTCGCAATTGCGGGCGGATCTTATGGCGGTTATGCCACGTTAATTGGTGTCTCCTTTACGCCAGACACGTTTGCCTGCGGCGTCGATATTGTCGGCCCCTCTAGCTTGATAACTCTGGTTGAGAGTTTTCCAGAATATTGGAAGCCATTCCTGGAGGGCACGTGGTTCAAGTATGTAGGCAACCCAGAGGACGAGGCGGATCGCGCCGATATGTACAATCGCTCTGCTATCAGTCGCGTTGATGACATCACCGTACCGCTATTGATAGGTCAAGGTGAAAACGACCCGCGTGTAACCAAGTTGGAGTCTGATCAACTGGTAGAAGTGATGAAAGAAAAGGAGCTGCCGGTCACTTATATTAATTTCCCCGATGAAGGCCACGGCTTTGCCCGACCGGAAAACCGCCTGGCGTTCTATTCGGTGATGGAAGGCTTCTTAGCGAAGTGTTTGAGTGGCGAATCGCAGTCCATTGGCGATGACTTTGCGGGCTCGTCTGTGCAGGTCTTGCACGGAGCGGATTATGTGGACGGGCTAGGCAAAGCCGCCGCCGCACTCAAAGCAGAGTAATAAGTTTCAAATCCCCGCCGCAATGGCGGGGATTTCTTCTGCCAAGCAACCCCATCTTCAATTAGCGACCAAATCGCGTCTCCTTCCAAACTCCTCAATTAGTGCCGCCTCTCCAGGCAATCATTTGACAGCGCTGTCAATTTCGCTAAGAATCCTCTGGCCCAAACCATTGGAAGAACATGATGCGCTTGATACTTTCTGCTTTCGTTTGCTGTTTTGCGACAGCGCCCGCCGTCTCTCAACAGCTATTGTGGAGTGATGAGTTTGAAAGCGGAGCCAGTCCACGCGCTAATGTGTGGAACTACGACCTGGGGGCGTCTGGGTGGGGCAACCAGGAACTGCAGGAATACACGAATAGTACTGACAATGTCTCGGTATCGGATGGATTGCTGAAGATCCGAGTCCAGGAGCAGAACAACGGCGCGCCGTTCACGTCAGGGCGCATTCATACCCAGAACAAAATGTTCTTCCGTTACGGCACTCTGGAGGCACGCATCAAGATGCCAAAGATTTCCAATGGCGTGTGGCCCGCTTTCTGGACGTTGGGCAATAGTTTCAATCAGGGCGCTCCTTGGCCCGATTGCGGTGAGCTGGACGTAGTGGAGATGGGCTCTGGCCAGGCGTTAAGCGCTGGGCTGGGCGAAAGCCGTGTCGGTTCAACAGCGCATTGGGAAAATGCTGGTAGTCACGCAAGCTATGGTTTGACGCTGGATACCAACGTGGATTTATCAGACGATTTTCATCTGTATCGCATGGAGTGGACACCAGAAGAGGTAAAGACCTTTATCGATGGCCAGCTCATTTGGACGATTGATATCAGACCAGGTTCATGCACCGACTGCACCGAGTTTCATGAGCCGCATTTTGTAATTTTGAACGTGGCTGTGGGCGGAACCTATACCGGTCGTCTGGATGCAAGCGGGATCACTGCACCGCTACCCACGCAGATGGAAGTGGACTATGTACGACTGTTTGACAACGGTCACACTGAGCTTTCCGGCTCTGGTGTTGGCCCAATGCCAGCGGGTCCTGGCCACTCAGGAAGTTGGTTCAATGAAGCACAAAGCGGGCATGGTTTCTCGATGGAGTTTGGTAATGCACCGGACGGCTCCCCCATGGCAGTCATTTACTGGTATGTGTATGACGCAGACGGCAACCCATTGTTCTTTGTAGGCACGGGCACCCCCGAAGGCAACAGCGTCACTGTAAGCTTTGTATCCGTTTCCGGTATGCAGTTTGGTGTGTTTGACCCCGCAGCGGTGATTTCTCAAGATGCGGGTAGCGGCACATTCATCTTTGATGATCAGGATAATGCCCTGTTTGACTACACGCCCAGCCAAAACTCCATCGACAACCTGGGTCACAGCCCGCTGTCGTCACTCCCCATTACGCGACTTTTTGCTATTCCCGTGGGTACTGTGGACCAGAGCTAGCAGCGATTTCGTTTCAAGATATACCTTGCCGCAGCGCGTCTGCGGCAGCCACCGCAAGGATCGGCCAAACCCTGTCCTGCCGGGTCGCTCGTCTAGTTGTCAGTTCCCTCAGGCAACGCATCTCCCAGCGCTTGCTTGAGTGGACCCAACCAGGGCTCAAAGGTACGCCATTGTTCCAGCCCGGATTGATAGATGGGCTGTCGAACCTGTTCGGAACTGGCGGTTCGTACGGATCGATCGGTGCGATGAAACTCCAAACACTCGGATTCAAAATCCAGCTTTAGATAGTCCAAAATTCGACGTACCTGAGTCTCCAGGTCGGCAACCACGTTTTCATACCGAACGCGCAAAACCTTTCCTGGTAACACTTGTTCCCAGTGATCCATCAGATCCACGTAGTCTCGGCAATAGTTGCCGATATCCTGCAGGCTGTAGGTAAACTCCTGGCCTTCAGCAAACAACTGTTTATAGCCACTAAAACAGCAGGCCATTGGATGACGCCTTGCGTCGATAATTCGAGCGTTTGGCAAGATACGATGGATCAGTCCAATATGGCGAAAGTTATTGGGCATCTTGTCGAGAAAAAAAGGCGCACCCTGACGGTGAACCTGGGTGGACTCCATGTATTGTGCACCCAGTTCATGGAGCTGCTCATCGCTTAACTCCGCTACGATTTTCGGATAGCGGGCTGGTTCGTTGACTCGGCGTCGACCGTTGAGACGATGGGCCGTTGCCAGTATATTGGGAAGCTCAAAAGTACCGTCTACTTGCGAATGGGATGCCAGTATTTGTTCCAGCAACGTAGAACCGGCTCGCGGCAATCCCACGATGAAGATCGGGTCCGGGGCTGGGTGACCTGAGGGCTTGGCCGAATCTAGCAGTTGTTGCGTAAACACCTGCTTCTGCTCTGCCATTTCGTCGTGCATACGCTGACCATCATAGCGCAGCTCAGCTTTCTTCAACGCGTTGCCTTCTGCGTAATACTGGAACGCGTTCTCGGCTTGTCCACTGTCTTCAAATGCCTTGCCTAGAGCAAAAGCCAGGTGATATTGATCCTGGGTTGAAACCCCAGGCTGCTCCATGACGGCCTGCATTCTGGCAATAGTGGCCGCATCAAACTGAAACGTTTTCAGGTTAGCCAGACTCCAGTACGGATCGCCAAATGCTTCGCGGGCTTTGATAGCCGACTGATACGATTGAATCGCATCGTCTTGTCTGCCAATGGTCTTGAATGCGTGCCCACGCATTAAGTGGATATTCTCGTTGTCCGGCAACTTTTTCAACAGCGCTTCGTACGCGTTTAAGGCCTCGTCATATTTTCCAACCGCCATGCAGGCATTGGCCCAGGCGGACTCAAAACTAGGATTTCCGGGCTGTTTGCTGCGCAGCTTTTCTGCTTCTTCCAGCGCCTGCTGATACTTTTGCCGTTTGTGCAAAACCTCCACATAGTCAAAGTGCGCGTAGATGTTCTCTGGATTAAACTCCAGGCAGCTTTCCAATAAGAATTCGGCGTCGTCCAGGACACCCAGCCGCATACCCAACTGCGCCAGCAATCGCATGGCTTCTGGATGATGCGGGTTACTCTGCAAATAGTTTCTGCACAACCGCTCCGCTTTCAGCAGACGACCCTCGTGCATCATGCTGGTCACACTGACCAGTTCCCGAGGCAATCCGACCAGGCGCTCATAATTACGTCGGGCATTGTCAGCCAAATCCGTTTGTCCCAGTTGTGCCGCTAGCGCGCTCAGCTGCTGCCAACTAGCCTGCAGTCCTGGGTTGCTTTGGACTGCTCTCTGAAAAGCATCAAGTGCAGCTTTTGCCTCGCCCATAGCGCGATAGTTGTGCCCTAGCTCTTGGTACGCCCGCCCGTACTCAGGTGCAATCTCCAACAATTGTTGCAAGGTTTTGATGGCGTCTTGATGGCGTTTTGTGTAGCGCTGGCTGACGGCACGCAGGTATAGGGCTTCCTGCGGATTGTTTGTCGACCCATCTGAGTCGTCTAACAATTGAATAACCGCTTCAAATTGCCCAACTTTTAGCAGTCGCTGGGCTTCGCGGATGATGTCCTCAGCAGAGATTTGGCTATTGGGTGATCCAGACATGGGGCTTGTTGGTGGGGCTGTCGTCATCAGATGATAGTCAAGCCAACAACCCGGCCGCGATAGGGTGCGACCGGGTTGACGCTAGATCTTTTGGTTGTGTGCTCAGTAACTGTAGGACAGTTTGAGACCTACAGTTCTGGGACGGTTGGTGGTAATTCGCGGCACATCATCCTGCGTATTGATAAACAATTCAGCCCGTTCATCAAACAGGTTCTCCGCATACAGTGTCGCCGACCAGGAGCCTCTGGTCATGCCGACAGAAGCGTTTGCTACAGCATAGCTGTCCTGTTTGCGACGCTCTTCTGCGATTATCGAGCTAAATGATTCATCCGCATACCGAGCGTCAATCTGCCAGTGAGCGTAGTCCGCCCAGTCTGAGCTAACAAACCAGTCGTAACGCACTCGGGCTGTGGCCTGCAGCTCAGGAACCAGCGGCAGTTCGCTGCCAACCGGGGCAAGCTCAATAACCTGCGCGTTGACCGCAGTCAACTCGGTATCGTTGTACGACAGCGCTCCAAACAGCGTAAGGTTGTCGGTTGCTCGCCATGACAGGTCCGTTTCAAACCCGGTAATTTCCGAATCAGCCGCATTCTCGATAAACGTCAGTATCGAAACATTCACCGGGTCAAATCGCGAAACCTGCATATCGGTCCAGTCGATGTGATACAGATTACCGTTCCACCTTACCGTATTGTCGGCGAACATGGTTTTCCAACCCAGCTCGTAGTTCTTAACGTCATCTGTCTCGTACGTAGTGTTCACTGTGGGGAAATCTGGGTTGATAGAAGTTAGACCGCCACCACGGTTCCAGCCACCGGGTCGAAAGCCTTCCGAGTAGGTGGTATAGAACAGCATATCGTCTGAGTAATTCCACGACACCGTCAACTTAGGTACCAAATCGTCCTGGCTCAGCGGTTCAGTGGAGTGTCCGCCAGACACGTCGTAGTCCCGACCGCTATCCAAGTCCACCGATCCGGAAAAGATACTGTTGGCGAAATTGGATGAGCCAGTGAAGTCAGATTCAATGTCGTAATAACGCAGCCCCAAAGTGGCTGATACCGTGTCAGTGATGTCATAAGTGACTTCGCCAAAAAGCGCGATTTGTTCTTCTGATCGAGTGATGTCATTGAAGAACGCAACCTGTGGGGGGCGCGCATTAGGGTTGATGTTATTGGCCCCTGATATGGGCGCGTTGGGGGCAAAGCCTAATGCCGCACCGCCGCCTTCCATATTGACAAAGTAGTAGTAGTCATCCTGAGTTTCGATGGTCAGATCATCGTAGAAAATACCACCGACAAAGCGCAGCCGCTGATCTTGCGGTGTGGAAACTCTAAACTCGTGGGTGAATCGCTCATGATCCTGATTGATGATGGCACCCTTGCTGGGGTCCAGGCAGGTGCGTACATCGGTAATCACGTCGGGATTAATGCCGTAATTCACAATGTAGTTGGGATTGTCATAAGTACACGTGTAATACGCTATGAATCCTCCGGCATTGTTGTATCCGGTGTAATCCACCGACTGCTGAATTTCACGCTCAAGATAGCCACCGGTGTAAACCATATCCAGCTGCGCAAGACGGCCTTCCAAGGTCCAGGTCGTCTGATTGAAATCGTCTTCCAAGGCATCCGGGAAGAATCGCTGCACTTCCAGGTCACCTACATCGGGGTCGTAATCAAAAACACCGTCGGCTTCAAGTTCCTGAAAGTGGTGCTGCAGATTCAAGCTCCAGTCGGGGCTAAAACTGTACAAGCCACCAATACGTACGCCTCGATAGTTTGAGTCGTTGAAATCCTCTTCCACCAATAGCTGGTTATTCGCGGTCGTGTAGATGGCGTCCGGTCCTAGATCAACCGAAGATTCCGGGTTTATCGCGGGATCCAGTGTGAATTCACCAGCGACATTGTCAATATAGCCGCCCTCATGAATATTGTAGAAGGCCACGCGCATGGCGGCATTTTCCCCAAATGGCAAATTGAGAAATCCCTCTACCCCGGTGCTGGGATCACCTTCTTCGGTGGCACTGAAGTCGACACTGAAGCCGGCATCGAAATCCAGTAGGCGCGGCTTATTGGTAATGTATCGGATCGTGCCTGCTTGGGAGCTGGCTCCAAACAGGGTCCCCTGGGGTCCTGGCAAAACTTCGATTCGCTCTAGGTCGGTGGAGTAAACATCCAGGTTTCTGCCGGGCGCGCTAACTGGCTGCTCATCCACGTAAAGGGCAACGTTAGGCGATGTACCCTGAGCTGCGGATAGCAACACGGTTATGGGCTGGATTGCCATGCCGCGAAGATAGACCGTTGCCTGCCCTGGACCTCTCGAGCCCTGAGTCAAATTGGGTTGATAGAGCGAGAGATCATCAAAATTGCCGATATTGAGTTCTTTGATTTCGATTTCGCCAACCGCATCGACTGCGATTGCCATTTCCTGCATATCTCGCTTTTCGGTCTTGCTGGCAGTGACCTCCATGGTCGCCAGTTGTTTGGCTTTCTCGCCTTGTTCTTTATCGGTATTTTCTTGTGCGATCAGCGCGCCGGAATAGCTTCCCGCCGCCAGCGCACAAACGATGGCGTAGTGCAGTTTATTTGGTCGAGCCACAAATCTTCCCCTATCTGAAAACTTTGGTGAGTTGTGTCTGATAACTAGTGCAACCAGCTGATTACAGCGGGTCGAAAGAGCGCGACTTAAAGGTACCCAAGAAACTCCAAGCCACGAATGAGAACGCAAATTGCGCAAGCATTATCTCGTCTTACCCTAGCGGACCGGGCAGGAATATCAAGCTAATTTAATGAATTTTTAAGGTTTTTAGAGAAATTCGAGTCAGATCGCGGCAATTGCCACCTATCGACAGGGCGTCGAAGACTACGCTCGCACGATGAAAACGGACCGATCGCTGTGGGCCGCAAGTTGACTGGCGTTGGATTGAAACAAGTAGTCTCGAATACCAGGAATATGCGAAGCCATCACCACGAGGTCCACCTGCAACTCAGCCAAGCATTTGTTCAACACGTCATCCAGATCTGCTGCCGGATCGCCGGTCACTCGAACTTCTGCAGCGCAAGTTACACGATGCTCCTTAGCAAACGCCTGCGCCAAATTTTCCAGACGTTGTTGCGCTTCCTTAGGACTTCGCGCGCCGGCATCCGGAGCTGGAGAAACCACAGTGATCAACACTACGTCCAGGCCAAATTGAGAGGCCAAGGCTCCCGCTGTATATAGTGCCTTTTCTAGTCGATCGGCATGAGCCAGATCGATAGGCACACCAATACGCGTGTAGTCCTTCATTCCAGCGACTCCTCTGCCAGTTCGGCTTGTGCGTCAAGCAGCTGTCGTTCCGCTCGCAAGCCTTTAAACAAGCTAAAACACATCATCAACAAGACAACTGCAAACGGGAACCCTGTAGCGATGGCCAGCGCCTGCAACGAGTTCAGGCCTCCACCCAACAACAGAGCAATCCCAATCAACCCCAGAAAACAGCACCAGAAAACGCGTTGCGCAATCGGCGTCTCGATCTTGCCGCCAGCCGTCATTGTGTCAACTATCAGAGAGCCTGAGTCCATGGATGTCACGAAAAATACCAACACCAAAATGATTCCAATTATCGAGGTTGCAGTTGCCAGGGGATACTCGGCCAAAAACTGGAACAACGACAGTTCAGGCTGAAAATTGCGTACGGTGTCCGCAACGCCCTCGTAGCCCGCGATGAGATACTGGTCCATGGCAGCATGGCCAAAAACTGTCATCCAGATCATAAAAATTGCCGATGGTGCCAAGATGGACGCCAGTAGAAATTCTCGCACCGTTCGACCGGTGGAAATTCTCGCGATGAACATTCCAACAAACGGCGAGAACGCTATCCACCACGACCAGTAAAACGTGGTCCAGCCGTGCAGAAAACCGGTGTCTTCCCGTCCTACCCAATTTGAAAGGGCGGGCAAATGTTGGACGTATGCCACAGTGTTGTCGACCAAAGCACCCAGCGTCCCGAGGGTGGGGCCAGCGAATAAGACAAACAGCATCAACAAGCCTGCCATGGCCATATTCGCCTCGCTAAGTATTTTGATACCCCCGTCAAGGCCTCGCAGCACCGAGATAAGCGCCATCACTGTAATGACCACGACAATGCCCACTTTAGTAGCTTCAGTCGCGGGCAAGCCAAATAGATGGTTTAGTCCACCGGCTGACTGCTCAGCCCCGTAGCCCAGGGAAGTAGCCAGCCCAAACAGCGTTGCAAATACCGCAAGCACATCCACGATGTGTCCCGGCCAACCCCAAATACGCTCACCAAAAATGGGATACATGGCCGAGCGCATTATTAAAGGCAAGCCTTTGTTGTAAGCAAAAAAGGCCAGCGACAACCCTACGATGGCGTAGATTGCCCAAGGATGAATGGTCCAATGAAACACCGTGGCAGCCATAGCCAACTCGCGCGCAGCCTGCGGATTGTCTGGAGTGATGCCCAACGGCGGCGTGAGCAAATGATTCATTGGCTCGAGGACGGCGTAAAACATGATGCCAATGCCGATACCTGCTGCAAACAGCATCGATACCCAGGATGGATACGAGTACATGGGCTTAGCATCTTCACCGCCGATTCGAATTCGACCTACCGGTGACAGGATCAGCAACAGACAAAACAATACGAAGAGATTGGCTGAACCCATAAAGAACCAGTCGAGCTTACTGGTTAGCCAAGGGCGCAGCGCCCCAAACCATGCCTCAGCCAGATCGGGAAAGCTAAGGGTAAACACCACGAAAACAATGACAGAAATGCCAGAAATGGCGAAAACCGGGTTATGAAAATCCAGCCCAAATTTCTCAACATTATCCTGCCCAACCTCATAGTCAGACGTGTATTCATCGACCAATAAGGAGTCGGACGGAGATTCAGCAGACACAAGGCTCTCAAGTTAAGAACAGCTCACTATGCTTGCATATGGAGCCCACACCTTCAAACCGGCTCTATAAAGTCAGTGCCTGCAAACAGGCTGTATCTGTGGCGGAACTGTCACTTTGCCACCGACAATCTAGCTTATTGCCTACTCAGGGTCTGGTGATGTGTAAAACCACTAAACCTGGCAGGGAGCAGGACCCGAGTTGGGTCGCCAGAATGGGTAAGAATAGTCTCTGGCGATGTCCTCTATAATGTGCGCATGGCACTGACGACCTTGCTATTTACTGCCGCTGCACTGCATGCATTGATATTGGCCGCAGCGCTGTGGCGGCGACAAGTTAATCGCACTGCGAATCGTGTGCTTGCCACTTGGCTTGTGGTTGTCTCAATTGATCTCATAGTTCGCATGCAGCCGGTTGCCATGGCGGATGGCTGGGTGCTGCGTGCTTATGCGGTAGCGCGCTATCTTCCCCTCGTGCATGCCAGCCTGTTCTATCTGTACGTACGCAAGCTCACCCTTTCTGAGCCAATGCGATCCACCGACGCGCTATATTTTCTGGGGCTGGCGATTGCCATGATCGCGACGATTGACTGGTGGCTGCTGCACCCCGCTGACTTGCGTGAGCTACTGATCGGCCCGGGCAGTTTACGCAGGATGGCATTGGACTGGCTGATCCTGCTACACGGAATAGGGTTTGTTCTGGCGGGTGTGCGCCTGGCCTTCGATTTTCACCGGCGCGCCGAAGCGCGGGCGGGTTCACCTGATCAAATTCCCGTTAGGTGGCTGCGCCTTATCAGCATTTGGCAATGCGTAATCTGGCTTGCCGTGGCGCTGGTGATTTTGGTGCCCTTTTCTTCCTATCCCTTTGCCTTCCGTGGGGACCTGCTGATCTACGGCTGTGTGGCACTGTGGGTATTTGCCGCCGGTTACGCGATGCTGGCAGAGCCCCATGTATCGCCCCAGCCTTCGCTACGAGACCAGGCTACCAAGCAGCAACTGGTTGATGCGACGCAAGCGGCACGCCGTCAAGAGGTGTTGCGACGTGTGGAGAACCTGATGCACGCGGAGAGAATGTACAGTCAGCCTGCACTAACCATCGCGGAAGTAGCCAAACGCAGCGGCTATCCTGAGTACCTGGTTTCCGAGGCTTTGAACCAGGAACTGGGCCTGTCCTTCTGCAGGTATATTTCTCAGTTCCGAATCGACGCCGCCTGCAAGCAATTGGCACAACCCGGAGATCAAACCATACTAGACATTGCCTATGCGGTAGGCTTTACGTCGAAATCGACCTTCAATACCAGCTTCAGGAAGCAAACCGGGCAAACCCCAAGCGCTTATCGCGCAGCAGCCAAAGCTCAATCAGCGCAAGATTAATCAGCCAAGAAGCCCAGGCAGCAAATTGGTAAACCGAAACCAGAGGCAAGTCTAGTACAACCGCGCCAGTTCCCAGGATGACTCGGAGCGTGAATGCCGAGAGGGTGACAGCTGCACTGCGTAACATCCAGCGGCGATGCGCGGAAAAATCTTTGCGTATTGCTTTCCACACTGCATTCAAGCTAGTCGCTAGCCAGACCAATGCCAGGGCGGTGAATCCAAGCGTCGTTATGTGACCACCAAAGGCATTCTGCGCCATGACCAGTCCGCTTACACCGGAAATCATTATGCTGCCCAGATAGGTCCATCCTAATAGCCTATGTAGCCAGCGAAAACGCCGTACGGCTTTATAGAACTGCCACGGCACAAGAAATATTGCCATTGCTCCAAAGAAAAAATGCAGCGGCACCCAGACCCCGCCGATTGCAAACTGCGCGTCGAATGGATTCCCCTCAATGTAGTGGCTCAATCGAGACCAACCCCGCCAGGCAACCCCAGCACAGATGAGCACCAGCAAAATCGCGCTAGCGGGTTTGAGAAAAGTTGACGGTCTGTTTGGCATATCGCGGTTGGCCCCTATGACATGATAGTGAGCACGCAACTTGGCACAGGGCAACGGAACAAGCGTCCGAATCGGCCGATCCGAACCTTTCATTTCTCAAACAGAATATGGCGAGGCAGAATCTTCTACGGTAGGCCACATCCCAACAACAAACGTGTCCACCAGCACATGCGGACCTCGATTCGAAATGCATAATTGAGGCCTCAATTCATCGGCACCGCTTCCGCCAACCCTGCACCGTCAGAAAGGAACCAAAAACACTATGATCGGGATTATCCTGCTGGCCACTTCGTGGATTGCACTTCGATTCCACCGCCAAGGCTTGCGTGAGTTGGGGTTCAATCGACCACGGCAGCGCATGGCTGAGTTCTCGGCAGGTCTGGCTTTGGCAGCAGGCGTTGCCGCACTGCAGTACGTTTTGATCGCCCATTTCGCGGGTTTCTCCTGGCAAATCAATCCCGAGCTTAGCTGGGCCATGACCCTGGAAAGCCTGCGCTGGAATACCAACTCGGTAATGTTCGAAGAGCTTCTGTTTCGCGGCTACCTACTGTGGCTGGGCATTCGGTTGCTCGGTCCACACAAGGGCACCTGGCTTTCCGCCATTGCATTTGGGGTTTATCACTGGTTTTCCTACGGCATCTGGGGTCAGTGGATAAACATGGCGTATGTCTTCTTACTTACCGGCGCATTTGGATTTATGTTGGCCTGGGCATTTGCAAAAACCCGTTCCATTTTTCTGCCAATAGCCCTGCACCTGGGTTGGAATCTGACAACCATATTTGGCTTTTCCAACGGCCCCCTGGGAGCGCAGTTTTTGATACCTGACCGCGCGGTGCGTGAAACCCTATCCTGGCGAGAGCAGATTTTCACTTCCATAGCATTGCCGATCGCAATGGTTGCCACCGTGATTCTGGTTTTGAACATTCTTGACAAATCTACTGCGATTGAGGAAACAGCTGACGGAAAAGTGAGTTAACATTGCCGCTCACATTGTCCTATAGTCAGTTCCTGGCCCAATATTCTAAAAAGGGGGACTGGCATGCCAATACTTAGAGCCTTTCTAGTCGTATCTACGCTGCTTATTTTTGCGGTAACTATCATTGCCGTCGCTAACCACGGGGTGAACTGGCCAGCAGTTTACTTTGGTGACCTCATTGCCATGGATTGGCGGTCCCAGTTCAACACTGACTTTTTGATCCACCTGGCGCTACTGGCGACCTGGGTGGCATGGCGAGAAGGCTGGACGCCGAAGGGTTATCTATTCGGCTTTCTTAGCATTTTTCTAGGTGGGATGTTTGGATTCCCCTACGTTCTTTATGCGATCTACAGCGCGAAGGGTAATCCCGCGACCATGCTATTGGGTGTCCATGCGGACCAGGCGGCTAACGAAACGACCTGATTAGAATGGTGCAACTTACTATGCAACCCCAAGTACGACATCAGCACGCCTACAAAGAGTTCTTTATTGATGAGGGCTGCCACATCATTGAGGTAAGCAATAGCGCGAACGATCCCGAACTGTCCATAGCGCGCGCCCGAGTGGAACCGGGCGTGACCACGCGCTGGCACAAGCTTAACGGGACGATAGAACGTTACTGCATTTTGTCCGGCAG
>CAZVYE010000091.1:0-473 GCA_964630895.1 uncultured Gammaproteobacteria bacterium
ACGCTGGACCGCCAGCAGACCATCATTCTGTGGCTCATCCGATCTATCGGAGACGAAGGTCTGTCCATGCGGCGCAAGGACATCGAAAACGCCATGACCGACTGGTTCGAGCTGACCAACAGCGCCCTTTCCCAGGCCTTGCGAGCAATGTCCCGCGCACCTCTGGAACTCATCACCATTGAAGAAAACCCCGCGTCGGGCCGCGAGAAGATTGTGCGGCTTACGGCCAACGGCAAGGCACATATCCGCAGAATGTTCGCTTCTGGCGAAGCGCTGTGTGAACAGCTTGTCGACCGGCTCACCGACGACGAGATCGACATGATCATCCATACATTCCGCAAGACCTCGGTGATCTTCGACGAATTCCCCGGCCCATTCAGAAACGCGGAGTAATTCGCTGCGTCAAAGCGGAGTGTTGCCACTGGCGACCTGCGTCAGCATGCGGTCTTTCGCAACCGGAGACCGTCATGTCC
>CAZVYE010000091.1:483-13778 GCA_964630895.1 uncultured Gammaproteobacteria bacterium
CCTCTCATCGAAAGCGTCAGCATCGAACCCGCCATTCTCTACTTCGGCACCCCTGTGGTGCTGATCAGCAGCGAAAACGACGATGGCACATCCAATCTGGCGCCCATGTCCTCGGCATTCTGGCTCGGCTGGCGCTGCATGCTTGGTCTGGACGGCAGCTCCAAGACCACCGAAAACATATTGCGTACGGGCGAGCTGGTTTTGAACCTGCCCAGCTCGAGTCAGGTGGATGCGGTAGACCGCATTGCCCGGCTTACCGGCTCCGACCCAGTGCCCGAAGGCAAGCTTGGCCGTAATTACACCCACGAGAAGCACAAGTTCGAAACCGCGGGGCTCACGCCTGTCGCCAGCGACAGCATCGCCCCACCCCGCGCGGCCGAGTGCCCCGTGCAGATGGAAGCCACGGTCAGCGCCAGCTACAACCTGATGGACGACAACGCCGCCCTGCGCGGCGCCATCAAGGTGGTCGAGGTTCAGATTCAGCGCGTGCACGTGCATCCGGAGTTGGTCGCCGAAAGCGACCCCAATCGCATAGACCCGGATAAATGGAAGCCCCTGATCATGAGCTTTCAGAACTTTTACGGCCTGGCCGACGGCAAGCTGCACCCCTCACGGCTGGCCGCCATTCCCGAAGCCGCGTACCGGCCGCTGGCGGAGATACCCGAATAGTCGCCAATTCATTAGGCCGGAATAAGCGAAGCATTTCCGGCATTCGTTTCAGACAGGGGCTGGACAGAGGCGGACCAGTGTCCGGAACAAGACTACGGGAAGATTGAAAAGTTGGAGCGGCGAACGAGGTTCGACGGATTCGTCCGGAACGAATCCGGACCGCCGAAGGCGGGCCCGAAGGGCGAATCCCAGGGACGGGATTCGCAACTCGCGGCCTCAACCTTGGGTCCGAACGATGAGAGGCGCTAATTTGGAGCGGCGAACGAGGTTCGAACTCGCGACCTCAACCTTGGCAAGGTTGCGCTCTACCAGCTGAGCTATTCCCGCTAAGAGGCCGCATAGTTTACGAATCTAAACCGGCGAGTCAACAAAAAAGTGATATTTATTTGTAATCATCTTTCGGCGGCATGGCCTGAGCCTGAATCAGCGGCCATGCAACCCGTAAATACGCCACCATAGAAATCAGCGTCAGCCCTGCTGCAATCCACAAACAAATATGACCAAGGGTGAACATGGGCAGCCCCATGAAGTCCTCTCTAAACAGCAGCAAAATGAGCGCAATCATCTGGAAAGTCGTCTTTACCTTTCCCAATGCCTGCACTTTGACGGCGGTGCGCTTGCCGATTTGCGCCATCCACTCCCGCAATGCTGAAATCGTAATCTCTCGACCAATAATGATGGCGGCGGGAATCGCGAAGTAGAACGTGCTGTGATATTCCACCAGTAATACCAGAGCGACCCCAACCATCAATTTGTCGGCAACCGGATCCAGAAAAGCGCCAAACGGCGACTCCTGATTAAAACGTCTTGCAATATAGCCGTCAGCCCAGTCCGTGATAGCGGCAACGACAAAAATGCCTGTGGTCACCCAGTTCGCCCAGCGGGCGTCGATATAGAAAAATACCACCAGGACGGGAATCATGACTATCCGAAACAGGGTCAGATTGGTGGCAGTATTAAATTCCATGCATCCTCATCTTAATTGACTGACTCATCCTAGCGAACGCCAAAAACGGGCGCTGAGTCTACAGGCCATCGAGTATTGTGTCTAAGATTCATCACTGTAGTGGTTGTGATGTTCAATCGCCGTGCAAAGCGTCATATATGCGCTGGGCCAGACTTTGATTAATACCGTCAATGGCAGCCAGTTCTTCAACACCCGCGCCAAGCACCCCTTTAAGCCCACCAAATCGGGTCAACAAAGCTTTGCGACGCTTCGCACCAATGCCAGGTATCTCCTCTAACGTGGATTGCTGCCGAGGTTTACCGCGTCTACCTCGGTGTCCTGTGATCGCAAATCGATGGGCCTCATCGCGAATCTGCTGCAGCAGGTGCATACCGGGCGCGTGGCTGTCAGGACGCAGTTCTTTGCGCTTCTTACCCAGGATGAGCACCTCATCCCCTGCCCGCCGCTCCGGTCCCTTCGCAACGCCGACAACCTGCACTTGGTCTATTTGAAGCTCTTCCAGCATTTCCAAAGCCTGAGCCACCTGCCCTTTGCCGCCGTCGATAATGAGCAGGTCAGGCATGGGCGCTTCACCAGCCTTGAGTCGTTTGTAACGGCGCGTCAACGCTTGCTTCATGGCTCCGTAGTCATCACCTGCAGCGACGCCCTTTATGTTGAATCGTCGGTACTCTGAGTTAAGTGGTCCTTCCATTCCAAATACTACGCAAGACGCTACGGTCGCCTCCCCTTGGGTATGGCTGATGTCAAAACATTCCATTCGTTCGGGAGTCTCATCCAGCCCAAGGATTTCTGTCAGCGATTCGTACCGCTTGCTG
Organism: uncultured Gammaproteobacteria bacterium; assembly: GCA_964630895.1. Taxonomy (GTDB): domain Bacteria; phylum Pseudomonadota; class Gammaproteobacteria; order Xanthomonadales; family SZUA-38; genus CAZVYE01. The sequence continues at coordinate 2,935 of CAZVYE010000091.1, forward strand.
ATGCCAGCTCGGCTGGCAAGGCGCGACTCCAGAGACAGTTCTGCGTTGCGCTGCGCCATTCGTACCCAGCCCGCTCGATCGCCTCTAGCGCGTGCTACCAAACGCACTTTGCGCCCTGCCTCTTGCGAAAATAGTTCTGCCACCTCACTGCGATCCTCGAAATCCTCTGAGATCAGGATTTCCTTTGGTAGTTCCCGATCCAAGTAGTACTGCAGCAAAAATGCCCGTATCACCATGCTGGGATCCTGAATGCCGTGGGTTTTGGGATAGAAGGCTCGGGAACCCAGATTGCGGTTGTCCCTAAGCACCATAACCTGAATGCACGCCTGTCCTCCGTTGATGGACAAACCAACGATATCCACCGAGCCGGAAGCCCCGGTAATGAACTGCTGCGCCTGGACTTTCTTTAGTGCAGCGATACGATCACGAATCTGAGCCGCCAGCTCAAAATTCAGGTCTTTACTGGCCGTCTCCATGGTTTGGGCTAGCTCGTTAATGACCGACTGACTTCGCCCCTCCAGAAACAGCGTTGCATGGCGCACATCCTGCGCATAACGCTCGGGGGTGATCAAATCTACGCAAGGACCCGTGCAACGCTCAATTTGATACTGCAAACAAGGCCTGGAGCGATTTCGAAAAAAACTGTCCTCGCATTGCCGAATGCGAAATAACTTCTGCATCTGGTTGAGACTTTCACGCACAGCGCCGGCACTGGGAAACGGCCCAAAATAGCGGCCGGGCTTTTTCCTCGCGCCCCGATGAAATGCCAGCCGCGGGTATTTGTCGTCAGACAAATAGATAAAGGGATAACTCTTATCATCACGCAGCAGCACGTTATACCGTGGCCGGCGATTCTTGATAAGCTGATTTTCCAGCAGCAGAGCTTCGCCTTCGGTACGAGTAACGATGACCTCGATACTTTGTACCTGTGCGACCATGCTGCGAATACGCGGATCCGATTTGGTGCCCGCAAAATAACTGGAAACGCGATTTTTAAGGTTTCGCGCTTTTCCTACATAGAGAAGCTCGTCATTATCCCCCAGCATCTGATACACGCCCGGCGATTCTGTAAGCCGCCGCAGGAACGGCTTCGGGTCAAACTCTTTGCTATCTGTGCTCATTACAGAACCGCATCTATGCGTTGTAACACCGCATCAAACATCTCAGAGGTCAGCCGCCTGGTTTGGGTGTTGTAGCGCGAGCAATGGTAAGAATCAGCCACTAGCAGCGTGCCTGCCTTGCGATCTGAAAATTGCACCTGGTGCAACGCATTGTGGGCAAACTTGACCTTGGATCGAGGCAAACCACACGCGCTCAGAATTGCGTCGTGTGCAATTGTTCCCAGAGCCAGCACAACGCCCTGGCACCGTTTTAGTTCTGCCCGCAAGTATGGATTGCAGTTCTGCACCTCGGCGCCAACTGGCTTATTTTCCGGAGGCAAACAGCGCACTGCATTGGTAATGCGAACGGGTCTCCTGGGAGCAGCCGGCGGCGGCAATGAAAGCCACCCTGCTGCCTTCAAGTGCTGAAACAGAAAGTCACCTGAGGCGTCTCCCACAAACGGAATTCCAGTTCGATGGGCACCATGTAGACCGGGTGCCAAACCGACGATAAGCAGCTCAGGGTTCTGTGCACCCCAGGATGCAACCGATCCTCCGAAATATTCTGGATGGGCTTCGTTCTTGAGCTTACGATATTCGGTGAGGCGGCTACATTTACGGCAACCAGGCGCTGGTTCAAACCAGCTGCGATCAGCATGGGATCGTGACACTACAGAACTACCCACTGCATTACAGTCTGCCGGAGGCAACTTCCAGTACTTGCGCTTTGCGCGAGTTAGTATCGATCTTTACGATTCGATGCGCATTGGTGTCTGCAATCCATAAATTTTGACCATGCACACACATTGCCCGTGGCTCATGCAGTTCTATGTCAAAATCAGGGGTAGACAGCTCCCCGTTCTTTAAATCGAGTCGGCGGACTTTGCCGTTAAAGCTGTCAAGAATCCAGGCCACGCCAGAATCTCCGCTCACGCATATCGCGCTGGGATACTGCAACAAACTCTTGTTCGAGGCGCCATCTTCGAGACCAAAGGTAAAATAGCCTCTGCCCAGCCGAGTTTGAACCTTCTGCGATTCAATATTGATTGTTCGAATCGCAGATCCTTCCGCATCGCTTACCAACAGCTCCTTTCCAGCCACAGCCAGCCCGTGAGGAAAGCCGAATGCTGCGTTTTTCGCATCACCATCCCTCACTCCACTTTGCCCTGAGCCAGCGAACCAGCCGTACTCGGAATTCTTCAGGTCCAGCCGCCATATTTGCTGGGCACCAGCCATGGCGATATACAGCACAGGCCCGTCCAATGCGAGCGCCACCGGCGTATGCATCGGTATCTGGCGATAATCATGCACTCCGCTAACCAGAGTGATATTTGGCTTTCCAGTCCCGGTTGTGGTTTCTATCTCACCGCTAAATAGATTAATTCGCCGCAGGGCGTGGTTGCCTGCGTCGGCGACAAAAAGATAGTTTTCGCTAACCACCATGCCCTGGGGCCATGAAAACCCAGAATTTTGCATGCTGCCGTCCCAAAAACCTGGGTTGCCAGAACCAAATGTACGCAATAGTCTGCCAGATTCATTCAGCTCTAAAATGCGGTTGTTGGCGGAATCTGCGATGTATAAGGAACCCCGGCCATAGGTGATTCCCATGGGAAATTTCAGAGTGGTTTTGGGTTCGGGTTTTCGAACGTTACGAACACGACCATAATTCCTGATGTCTTTCTGCGCTGCCTCGTTTAATAAATCATCCGCCAAATCATCAATTTGCGACCCGATGTTATCGCCTTGCAACAAGAACCGTGCTTTTCCTTCAGCATCTACCAAAACGGCGCTGGGCCAAGCCTGAATACCAAATTCTTTCCACAGCGCGAATTGGTTATCGCAAGCCACCGGATGCCGCAAAAACAGGCGATTAACTGCCTTCAATACGTTCTTGGACGAATGTTCGCTGGCAAATTTGGGACAATGAATTCCGACAATGAAAACGCCGCTCTCGTATTTGTTCTCAATATCTCTGATGGCAGGAAGCAAGTTCAGCGACTGAAGGTTTGCGTAGCTCCAAAAGTAGATAAGAACCACTTTGCCATGGTTGCTGGCAATAGATGGTGCCACTCCAACATTGACCCAATCTAACGAGTCTGGGAATTCCGGTGCCCTAACGGGGCTAATGACGGCGGATGGCTGGCTCACTATTTTCCCTTTGACAGGTGATTTGTTTCGATATGATCAAAAAAACCTTTCACCGCATCTTCTACTAAATCAAGCACTTGTTCAAATCCATGCCGACCTCCGTAATACGGATCAGGAACATCGTGTCCTACATTGAGCCCACCGAATTCCAACAGACGATGCACTTTGGCGCGACCATCCACAGGAGCTACTACACGCATGGCATCCAAATTGTCAGCATCCATGGCCAGGATATAGTCGAATTGATGAAAATCCTGCGCGGTAATCTGACGTGCTCTCTGCTGGGTCAAATCGTAGCCGCGAAAGGCCGCAGCCTCGGTGGCGCGGCGGTCTGGTCGACTACCAGCGTGGGCACCCAGGGTACCGGCCGAATCTATAGATACAAACTCTGCCCATCCCCGCCTGAGGATTTCGGCCGCAGCCACGCCTTCAGCGGTGGGAGAACGGCAAATGTTCCCCATACATACGAATAAGATTGCCAGTTGCTGCTTATCTTCTGCCATTTTATTCAGTCAACAGTCTCTCTATTTGCGCTACATCAGCCGGAACATCCACACCCGGCGGCAGTTCTTTTTCTATCACGCCCACCGCTATTTTCATACCGTAGTGTAATGCGCGCAGTTGTTCCAGCGATTCCGAAGTTTCACTAGGTGCCGCAGGCAAGCTTGCCAGTGTTGCTATTGCGTGCGCCCGATAGGCGTACAAGCCCAGGTGGCGCAAATGTCCGGCAGGCTGCCACCCTGCACTATCCTGCTGTTCAAATGCCCCGCGCTGCCAGGCAATGGGCGCTCGGGAAAAATACAGGGCGCAATCGTTGTGATCGCGCACCACTTTTACTACGTTGCTGTCAGCAAGCTCAGAGCCGGTTCGAATGGGCGTCGACAAGGTTGCAATATCGGTACTCTTGTCTACCAGTAACTCGACCACCAACTCTAGCAATGCTGCTGGCAGTAACGGTTCGTCGCCCTGCAGATTGACCACAATATCGTCTGCAGACAATCGTTGGGATTGCAAGCTTTCTGCGATGCGCTCGGTACCGTTTGCGCAATCTGGCGAGGTCATGTTCACCTGCACGCCATGTTCTTTTCCCACAGCAGCAATGCGCTCGTCATCGGTCGCTAACGTGACGGTCTTTGCTCTGGTACCCAGGGCGTTCTGCAAGGTCCATGCGACCAGCGGCTTCCCCGCTATGGGATGCAGCATCTTATCGGGAAAGCGCTGTGAAGCAGCCCGGGCCGGGACCACAATATGAAATTCAGAACTATTCAAAATTTAAACTCACTTAGCAATTGCTCGATGGCAACCTCACCTACCGCGTTGAGACAAACATCCACAGGTAGATACCACCAGTTCGGTTGTGCAAATGATCGACATTTTACGGCGTCCTTCTCCGTCATGATCACCGGCCGATCGTTGGTCAACTCAAGTTCTGAGGGAGTGTAACTATGATGATCTGCAAAGGCATGGGATTCTATTTCCAGCCCAGACGCCTGCAGCGCGGCAAAAAAACCAGACGGATTCCCTACGCCTGCGACTGCGTGAACCGAGCGCTGCTCAAGTTCGTCAATCTTTATTTGGTGACCATCATGCAAACGGACCAAAGTATCTCCCGCAACCCACATGGCAGCATCGTTTCCCGTATTTTGCTCGGCACCCTGTATTCGTTGAATAACAAGACTCGCAGATTCCAAGCGTTCAGGCGGCTCGCGGAGCGGCCCGGCCGGCAGCAGGTGACCATTACCCAAACCGCGATCGGCATCCAAAACTACTATTTCAGCCGCCCGCGGAATCTGGAAATTTTGCAGCCCATCATCACTAACAACAATATCAGCGAGATTATCCGACTTGATCAAACTCAGAGCCCGCTCTCGCTTGGCACCAACCACGACTGGGACCTGGGTGCGCAAATGTATGAGCAATGGTTCGTCCCCGACCACGTCAGCCGCATCTTGCGCAGACACCAAATGCGGACCATCGCCTGCTGAACCACCATAGCCGCGAGATATAACTGCCGGTCGCGCGCCAAGGGCCTTGAGTCTTTCCACCACATACACCACCAGCGGCGTCTTACCTGTACCACCCACTGTTATGTTGCCGACGACAAGAACCGGTGGAGTAGTCAGAGTGCGCGGAGGGATTCCGCGGCTCTTTACCACTTTGCGAAACACCTTCTCCAGCAAGCGCAACGCCATTGGCGGCGTGCAGTTCGAGTGCCAGGTCTTCTGCAAATATCGTTCAAGCTTTTGACGCATGATCTACCATGGGCGCATGTGTGCGTCGACCATCCCCTGCTAGCGATTGATCGCTGCGAAATTGCAGCTTGTGTAACTCTGCATAGTGGCCATCCAACTCCAGTAATTCCTTATGCGCACCGACTTCCACTACCTGCCCTTGTTCCAGGACAATGATCTGATCCGCATTCTCAACCGTGGACAGGCGATGAGCGATCACAATTGTGGTTCGCTCGCGCATCACTTTCTCCAGCGCGTCCTGGATGGCTCGCTCGGACTCCGTATCCAGCGCCGACGTTGCCTCGTCCAAAACCAAAATTGGGGCGTTCTTCAATATCGCTCTGGCAATGGCGATGCGTTGGCTCTGTCCACCTGACAGCTGCACACCATTTTCTCCCAGAAGGGTATCAAACCCTTCTGGCAACTTTTCAATAAACTCAAGCGCGTTGGCCTGCCTTGCGGCCTCTCGTACCTGCTCCAGGTCCGTCCCGCGCATTGCCCCATACGCAATGTTGTTCGCTATGGTGTCATCAAAGAGCACAATCTCCTGGCTGACCAAAGCAATTTGAGAACGCAAATCCGCCAGTCGGTATTGGTTGAGATTGATACCGTCCAGCAAAATCTCACCCGCATTTACGCTGTAAAATCTGGGAAGCAGACTTATGAGACTGCTTTTGCCGGAACCGGACCGCCCCACTAGCGCAGTGATACTTCCAGGTGCCATGGTGAAACTAATTTCCCGGAGCACCTTATCCCCGTCAGGGTAGGCAAAATCCACCTTTTTGATTTCAATCTCACCTTTGGCAGCGTCCAATCGTGTTTGTCCGCCTTCTTCTGCGTCGCTATCCAGAGTGGTGAATACGGTATCTGCAGCAGCCACCCCCTTCTGGATCATGGCAGATAGATTTGTAAGTTTCTTCAGAGACGGCAATATGGCCAGCATCGCCGTCATGAACGCAGTAAACTCACCTGGCGACATTTCTTTAACCCAGATACCTGAAGTGGCGAGATACACAATGATAGCCAGCGCAACCCCGGCAATTAGCTGGATTAACGCGGCGCTACCGGACTTGCTTACTACCAGCTTGAGGTGTTGCTTTCGATTGTCCTGATTGATGTCTTCGAATCGATCTTGCTCAAGATCCTGTGCCCCATAAACGCGGACCACTCGATTCCCGCGAGTAATTTCATCAGCTCGCTGAGTTACATCTCCCATGGAATCCTGGATCTTCCGACTCAATCGCCGAAACCGTCTGGAAACGACAAGGATAATCAGCGCAATGAATGGCCCAATGACCATCGTGGCAAGCGTGAGTCTTGGGCTGTGATAGAACATCACCGCCAAAAAACCCAGCACATAAAAGCTGTCTTTCACCAAAACGGTAATCGCGTTGGTCGCCGCTTCCGCCACCTGCTCCACGTTATAAGTCAAACGGGAAATAAGCTGGCCTTTTGCGGCTCGATCAAAATAGCGTACCGGCAAGACCATGTACTTTGCGAACAACTGGGAGCGCAAATCGCGGATGACGGAACGACCGACCCCGGCCATTGCCCAGTCTGCAATTAAATGACCTAACCCTCGACCTACAAAGATCAGAATGATGTAAACCGGCAAGCGCTGAATAATCTCTGGATCTCCGGCCATAAATCCATCGTCCAGCAGCGGCTGAAATAGCGTACTAAACCCCGCCGTACATGCAGCGTCTAGCGCCATGGCCGGGACCGCCACGAGCAGCAGCGGCCAGTACTTGGCGGAATAACCCAGTAAGCGACGGTAAACCGGCCAAGAGGCTCCGCGCACCTTGGCATGTTTTAGTGAAACCCCGTGGCGCTTCACTACTGAGAATCGGCGCCCTGGGTAGTTGCAATAGATAAGTTCGCAAAACCCAGCTGGTTAACGGCGTCCATAGCAGTTACAACAGACTGATGTGGTGTCTTGGCATCAGCTCGAATAACAACAGCACGTTCACGATCAGAGCCTGCGGCAGCTGCCAGTGCCTGTTTCACCGTGTCGAGTCGATTGTTCACCGTCTCATTGTTTTCAATGAAGATGCGCCCATCAGCAGAGATCGCAATTTCCAAACGTTGATCTTGCATTTGAACCGGGGCATCGCTCGCCTCTGGCAACTCAATTTTGAGTCTGGCCTGGCGTTCAAACGTGGTAGTAACCATAAAGAAAATCAGCAGTAAGAAGACCACGTCAATAAGCGGGGCCAGATTCATTTCTGGCTCTTCGGTATTGGTTTCTTTTAGATTCATGGATATCTACGCTGCACTTTATCGACGTGCGCCGCGAATTGGGTGCCCCAGATCAATCGCATCGATCAAGTCAATGGCCTGTTCTTCCATGTCGATTACAAATCGCTGCACACGGCCTTTGAAATAGCGATAAAAGAAGTAGGACGGGATCGCAATAATCAGACCAAAAGCCGTGGTGACCAACGCCTGAGAAATACCGCCCGCAAGCACGTTTGCGTCACCAACGCCGTACTCGCGAATATCTCCAAAGACTCGGATCATGCCCACTACGGTACCCAACAAGCCCAGTAACGGCGCAATACCAGCGATAGTGCCCAAGGAGTTCAAAAATCGCTCCAAATCATGCACCACATGACGACCGGTATCCTCCACTGCCTCTTTAATAATATCCCTGGAACGGCTGCGATTACGTAATGCAGCAGCCAAAATACGGCCAAGTGGCGAGTTTTCCGCCAATGCTCGGATATGATTTTCGTCTAATTTCCGACTTAACGCCCAGCTTTGGACCTGGTCGCCCAAATCACCCGGGATTACAGACTTCTTACGTAAGGACCAGAATCGCTCGGCTACGATAGCCATGGCCATCGCGGAGCAAATCAGGAGCGGGATCATTATCCAACCGCCAGCGCGAACAAACTCAAGCACGTAACTTCCTCAACTTGATGCAAAGTTCGCAATCATACTGATTTTTTGAGCCAGCGTCTGCGGCAATCGGCAAGTGGTTGGTTGGCGCCAGGGTTCTCGCCATTTTTGCCTGCGACCAGACCAAACAATTTCGCCATTTGCATAAATTGTCGCGGTAATTGCACCACAATCGGCTGAGCTGGCGTGGTCAATATTGCGTCTGGATAATCGAGCAAGCACCTCAACATGAGGCATCCCGAAACGATTCTTATAACCATTGGAAAAAAGCACCATGTCCGGATTACTTTTAGCCAACAGCATGACGCCCGTCGAGGTCTTACTCCCATGGTGCGCTCCGATAATCACATTCACGGGGGGCAGCTGTTTTGCTAACGCATCTTCTACCGTTTTACTGATGTCACCTGGCAGCAAGACCCGTTTCCCAAACACCTCCAGTAAGACAACGCAGGATGAATCGTTACCCAGATAGGGTAAGTATCCTGACGGATGTAAAATGACGAATTCAGCCTGCCCCATAGACCATTGCGCACCGGATTGGCACGCAATTGCATTGTCTGGCACGGTTTCTTCAGGCCATGAGCCTATGATCTGGGCAGAAGCTGATATCTTGCCATCCAGCGCGTTTAATCCGCCAGCATGGTCGGAATCTGCGTGTGAGATAATTACTTTGTCCAGTTGGACACCACCGCTCCAACGCAGATATGGCAACAGTACTTGCTCACCAGCATTCCAGCCGCTTCTGCTCTCTGGACCTACATCGTAGACTGCGGTTCGCCCCGCGTGCTGAATGACTATAGCCAGACCCTGCCCCACATCTAGCAAGTGCAGCCTGAGGCGATCATTGCCTATCTCACCGCCTGGACGAACCATGAGCGGCACCACAGCCAACAGCACGAACCATCTGCCAGGCAACCATTTGCCCAGCAAAAAGAATCCAACTCCTATCACCGCCAAGCCGATTTCCCACGCAGAAATGTTGTTTGGTAACGCAAGCGCGGGAGTCTGTGTGCCAAGAAATGTCAAAAACTCAAACAAGGCATTCAGGCACTGAACCGGAAGCCACAGCAGCTGCTTAGCGACAAGTGGCGAGACCAGTAAAAGCAAGCTAGACGCCAAAGCGAATGGCAAAACTACGGTAGCCACCAGTGGTATTGCCACCAGATTCACCACTACGCCCAACACGCTAAACGGCAATCCTAAGGCCGCCAGCACCGGCAGCAGGCCGATGGCCAGTGCGACTTGCGCCTTGACGGCTTGCTGCAGTTTGCTGCCAGCAGCACTAAGCATGGTCAGAATCACAAAAACCGCAGCAAATGACATCCAGAAACCGGTGGACAACAATGCCGCTGGAGACCAGATGGCAATGGCTATCGCAGACCATAGAACGGCATCAAAGCTGCGCCGGGAGCGTGACATCAGATACACCACGCTAGCTACGGTAAGCATGCACCAGGCTCGCTGGGTCGGAATGGACCAGCCCGCCAGGCTTGCATAGAGCGTTGCCATTCCTAACCCGATAAATATAGCAAACCAACGCCGGTTGCCGTGGGCTCCACAAAGTGCAAAGACCATCAGCCCAAACAGCGACCCCAAACCGAATACCAGGCTGATGTGGAGTCCAGAAATTGCGATCAGATGATTGGTGCCTGTTGCGCGAAAGAGCCCCCAGTCCGCATGTGTGAGTTTACTTTTATCCCCCACCAACAAGGCCGGCAGTATCCTTCCCGCATAACCGGATTCAGCCGAAGCTGCGTGACTGATCTCTTGTCTAATCTGGTGGAGCCCGCGAGCGCGCTGCAATCGGTGACTTTGCGCCGACCATGCAATTCCTTGAATATTCTGCGAGTAGTACCATTTCTCGCGGTCAAAACCCGCTTCATTCGCCAAGCCCCTGGGTGCAGCCAGCGTCGCCTTGATTTGCCAAACTTCCCCCAGACGTGGCTCGTCAGCGCTATCGCCAAACCCTGCCGTTTGCAGATAAACCTCCAAACGCCGACCTGCATGCACAGATACTTGCTCCAAGTTCGAGCAAGGAGTGAGCGCCCCAAGAAAGCGCCAATGGCTTTGACTCCTCCGGGGAAAATCCATTACTCGGACACAGTGTGTTCCTCTCTCGGCCGTTGCCTTGTGGGTCTCTGTCTCCATCGTATCGGCTAGGTACTGGTATCCAGAACTCAAGCCGGCGCCTAGCCCCAGTAGCGCTGCGCATGCAATGGGACGTGCCCTGACCCATATCAGGCCAGCTATCAGCAAACTCAGCGCAAGTAACCCGCTTATCCAAATAGAGAAGTGTTGAGACAACCAAACGTTGGCGAGAAAGAGCAAGGCAAAGACACGCGGCCCGGATTGAGACCGGGCGCTTTGTTCAACGGCCATGGTTGGATATAAATTTCGCAAGAAGTCCGTTTCCCGCATGAAATTACACAATGCTAATGCACAACCGCGTCCTTGCAGTGCGTGC
>CAZVYE010000092.1:0-13685 GCA_964630895.1 uncultured Gammaproteobacteria bacterium
GCATTGGCATCCTCTCCCACGTGGCAGAAGTCGAGATAACGCGGCGTTGATTCCACGAACAGGTCGCTTAGGTCGGTAATCTGGTTGCCATAAGCGCCGATGGAGCGGTTGCTCGCAAGCTGCAGTTCGCGGTGTCTTATCAGGCTTGCAGCAACTACCTGTTGTTCGTGTTCGCTCAGCTCGCCTTTGGTAAAAATTGTCGGCTGCCAGAACGCCATCACAGAGAATCCGTATGCGTCGCCCAGTGCACGAAGTTGTCGGACGTTGTTGGCATAATGACCGGCAACCTCAGCTCCCAGGCTTGCCGCATTGAATACAGGTCTTTGGGCAGATAGGCCAGCTAGCGCCTGGATACCCTCCAATGATTTGGGAAACGCTTTGAGCCAGCCCTCTACACCGTCAAGACTGCGAAATTCTTTTACTCTGTGAGACTCATTTTGGGGGATGCCAGCGTGACCGGCTTGCAGTGCCGAGTAGACATCATTGACGCCCTCATAGCTGACCACCAGGTCTGGGGCAGGGTACTTGGCCAAACGTCGCTGCACCGCTATCAGGCTTTGGCCGCTGACATAGCCGCTTTCTCCAAGATTTACCACGTCTGCCCGGATACCCACTGCGGCAAGTTCTTTGGCTATTTGTGAGGGGATGGTAAATGCATCCCGCGCACCTGTTCCCCACACCGTAGAGCCACCTGTGACCCAAATGGTGACGTCTTTTTCGGTGGCGTTGGCGTCGCTCCAGCTTGCTCTGATGCCATCTTCGTCAACGTTTATCATAGCCCCGGAATAGGCGGTCCTGCGCCAATATACATAAGGCTCCCACTGGGTATCATTGGCTGCGCGAAATTCAGAAAAATACTCGGCAACCGGAAGCTGGTGCAGCGCTTCTGCGTTCTTGCGGGAGGGCGCCGTGGCGTCCGCTACGACGGTGGCCGCAGCCATGTCATCCACAATGAGATAACGCAGTGCGACATCTATGGCGAGCACTAAAAGAAAGGTGACGCCCAAAATGCACCAGGCGGTCACGATCCAATGTAAAACGCGATTCACGGCAAACTAATCCTTCAGGCGGTATTAAGCGGGTCAGATGATACAATTCGCGGCCAATTTCAACAGTGCATATTGATTTGAACACGCGTACTCGTCAGCCCGGCTGGTGTCATTATATGGTGGCAACTGCATTTGTTGGTGTCTTGTTACTTTTGCCGTTTGCGCGCTGGGTGGGCGCTGCCAGTCTCATACTAACAGTGACGGGACTGGTGGTCGCCGTGAAGCTGGCAAAATCCTGGGTAAAGCAAGAGTTTCGTCAATCCAGTTTATCAACCCTGCTGGCCGCCTGGGTGCTGATCTGGCTGGCAATGGTCATTTCCAGTGTGGATTCATTTGATCCAGAAAAATCCTGGATCACGACGCTCGCATTTGTTCGCTTCCCTCTTATGGCTGTGGCGGTTTGGTATGGATTGCAGCACCGTATTCTGCGTCACTATGTGCAATGGGCCGTAGTATTGATTATCGCCTGGTGGGTGGTAGATGCGCTGATCCAGTTTGCCGTTGGATACAACACCCTTGGCATGCAACTGAGCCCGGAACGCCTGAATGGTGTTTTTGGCGCTACCAATATCAAGCTGGGGCCGGTGCTTGCCGTGGTGTCACCACTGCTGCTGGAGCCGCTTCGCAATCGGCTGCCCAAACCGCAGTGGTTGTTGTGTTTCGCGGTGGTATTTGTGCTCATTATTCTGATTGGCACTCGGGCAGCCTGGGTTATGTTCTCTGTGGTTATTTTGGGATACCTTGCAATCTATGCCAAAAGAGAGCCTAAGCGCTGGATCAAAGCCATGTTGTGGTTGAGCATCGTGGGCGTGGGTTCTGCCGCTGTCGCCTATCAGCTTTCCAACGATTTCGCAGCGCGGGTAGATCGATCCATGGCGCTGTTGGATGGCGATCGCAAGTCTCTTGACTATGCGTTGGCCCAGCGTTTGCCTATATGGGGAAACGCGATTGATATGGCCCAAGATCACGCCGTCAACGGCGTTGGCGTACGCGCATTTAGAGTCGCTTATCCAGAGTATGCAGAGCCTGGCGATCCATGGGTTAATACGGCCAACAACACCGGGGCGCACCATGCGCATCATTGGCTGCTAGAAGTGCTAAGCGAAACCGGGGTAATAGGATTAGTCGCGTGGTTGGGGTTGGTAGGCTTGCTCATGATGCATTGGCGACGGTTGCGCGCCACGCAGCGTCAAAACGCGTTTCCCTTTGCTTTGGGGTTGGCGGCCATGCTTTTCCCAATAAATACGCATCTGGCGTTTTATTCTACGTTCTGGTCGTTACTGTTCTGGTGGTTGCTCATGGGATATGTACGCTGGGCTGACTACGATAAAGACTCATCTGGGGAGGCTCCCAGCCATGGCTGATCGGGCAAAGTTTAGTCTGTGTGTTACGACGCTGAATAACGAATCAACCATAGGTCGGTGTTTGGAAAGTGCGCCCTGCGCTGATGAGATTATCGTGCTCGATTCCTATAGCAGCGATGGGACAGTGGCGATTGCTGAGCGGGCGGGAGCAAAGGTCCACCAACAAACATTTGCTGGCTATGGACCGCAAAAGCAGGCGGCCATTGATTTAGCGAGTCATGATTGGGTGTTATTGCTGGATGCGGACGAAGAGCTAACCCCGCGGGCGCAGGACGAAATCGTAGACGTATTAACTCAGCTTGCTACCAAAGCGCAGGACGTGACGGGTTTCGAGTTGCCGCGCATTGAGCAAATGTTTTGGCGCATGCAGAGCGCCAACAGCCGGTTAAATTACTTTCTGCGCCTGTTTGATCGGCGCAGGTCGAAAATGTCAGATATGCCGGTGCACGCGGCGCCCAAAACCGACGGTCGCGTACTCCGGATGGAATCGCCGTTTTTGCATTTCGGCGAACCCGATATCCATACCAAAGTGGCAAAGATCAATGCGTACTCCAGCGGCCTCGTTGCAGACAAGGCGCACAAGCGTGGCGCATGGTGGCGGATGATTGTTTATCCCCCTTACGCTTTCTTGCGGTCGTATGTGATCAAGCGGCAATTTCTCAACGGCTGGGCTGGATTTATCGCATCGGTCGTGATGGCGTTTTATGCATTTCTGAAATACGCCAAGCTGTTTGAGTATCAGCAAAATGAATCTGGTGGAACAACCCAGGATGGACCACGCCGCCAAGACCCCAGTACAAACCCGGACAAGGCATCCGAAGAGTCGAGAGAGCCGAGATGAACCGCAAACCGTCTATAAGGTTTGCTCTGGCTTTTGCGAAACTTTTGGCTCGTTTGCCCCTGCGTTTTAGTCGCCAACTCACCGGTCATTTAGCCCAAAGTGTGGCGCTGCGTTCGTCTAAGCGTACCCTGGTCGCACGCACTAATATACAGGCTGCCTTTTCTGACTGGGACAATGCGGGCCGGCAAAGGCTCCTCAAGCAAAGTCTTTTTAGCACCGGTGCAGGCCTTGCAGAGACCGCGTTTGGTTTCTGGGCGAACGATGCGCGAGTAAAAAGCATCGGTGAAGTGCGGGGGTTGGAGCATCTGCGAGCAGCCCTTAAGGCTGGCAACGGCGTGATTGTTGTGACCGGCCATTTCAGCTGGATCGAGTTGGCCGCTCGCATGCTCAATGTTCATCTTCAGAATCCCGTCAGAATGTTGGCACGCAGACATGCCGACCCTGTGGTGGCAGCAGCCATGACGCGAGCTCGCGAGAATCATTGTGAAACTGAGATCGAAAAGAAAGACATGCGCGGCATGATCAAGATGCTCCGCGCAGGTAAATCAGTATTTTTTGCACCGGACCAAAATTTCTCATATCGGTGTGTCTTCGTGCCATTTTTCGGAATTCAGGCTGCAACGGTAACCGCATTGGCTGACCTGTCTAAGCGAACCGGCGCTGCCATCGTTCCGATGTGGGGGATACGCGATGAGGATGGTAAGTATCAGGTTGAGCTTCAGCCTAAATGGGAGCTGTTTCCCAGCGGGGATGCTGAGCGAGACGCAGCGCGCTTCAATCGCTGGCTGGAGCATCAAATTATTCGTCAGCCAGAAAGCTACCTGTGGGAACATCGGCGCTTTCGAAATCGCCCGGAAGGGGAGCCAGAGTTTTATCCAAAAACCGCAATGCGCGATAAGCACAGGTAAGCTGGTATAACGGCTACCAGCTGGTCCTAGGCAAAAAAAGAGGGGCCGAAGCCCCTCTGGTATTGGTGATTTACGATCCTGTTAAAGGATTGGCACCATCAACAGCGCTACGATGTTGATGATTTTGATCAGGGGGTTAATGGCTGGACCAGCCGTATCTTTGTACGGGTCGCCCACAGTATCACCGGTTACTGAAGCTTTGTGCGCGTCAGAACCTTTGCCCCCAAAGTTGCCATCTTCAATGAGCTTCTTGGCATTATCCCAGGCACCACCGCCGGTGGTCATGGAAATGGCCACAAAGAGGCCGGTGATTATGGTGCCGATCAATAGCCCGCCAAGCGCTTTCGGTCCGAGCAGCAGTCCTACCGCCAGCGGCACCGCGATGGGTAACAAAGACGGAATGATCATTTCCTTGATGGCAGCTCGCGTGAGTAGGTCCACCGCTCTGGAATAGTCCGGCTTTGCCGTGCCTTCCATGATCCCGGATATTTCGCGGAACTGGCGGCGTACTTCTTCAACCACCGAGCCGGCTGCACGCCCCACTGCCTCCATCGCCATCGCCCCAAACAGGTAGGGCACCAGGCCGCCGATGAACAGCCCGATAATAACCATGTGGTCAGAGAGGACGAACTGAATGTTCACTCCCACCGCCTCAAGATTATTGGTGTAGTCTGCGAACAGGACTAGCGCGGCGAGACCGGCGGAGCCAATGGCATATCCCTTGGTTACCGCTTTGGTCGTATTGCCCACCGCATCCAGCGCGTCTGTGATGTTGCGGACATCTTCGCCTAACTCTGCCATCTCCGCGATACCGCCGGCGTTGTCAGTAATCGGTCCGAATGCGTCCAGCGCCACTACCATTCCGGTCATGGACAGCATGGCAGTTGCGGCAATGGCAATACCATATAGCCCGCTAAGCTCGTAGGCGCCCCAAATCGAGGCACAAACAGCAAGCACAGGCCATGCGGTTGCTTTCATAGAAACACCCAGGCCGGCAATGATGTTGGTTGCGTCACCCGTTTGTGAAGCGCTAGCGACGTGTTTGACGGGCTTGTACTCGGTGGACGTGTAGTACTCGGTGATAACAATCATCGCCGCGGTCAGTCCCAAGCCGATTAGCGAGCAATAAAACAGGTTCATTGCGCCGTCGCCCATGAGCATGGTTGTCACGGGATAAAAAGCGATGGCTGCCAATATGCCCGAGACGATTACACCCTTGTACAGTGCACCCATGATGGACCCTTTGCCAGCACGTACAAAAAAGGTACCGACAATGGATGCAATGATGGAGACGCCGCCCAAGACCAATGGGTAAATGACGGTTGCACCGCCGATTTGCTCCGCGGCCAGGAAGCCCAACAGCATGGTGGCGATGATCGTTACCGCATAGGTTTCGAACAGATCAGCTGCCATGCCTGCACAGTCTCCCACGTTGTCGCCCACGTTGTCTGCGATGACACCTGGGTTGCGCGGGTCATCCTCTGGAATGCCTGCCTCTACCTTACCTACAAGATCTGCGCCTACGTCGGCGCCTTTGGTGAAGATGCCGCCGCCTAAACGGGCAAAGATGGAGATGAGTGATCCACCAAAAGCCAGGCCAACCAGGGCGTGCAGTGCGTCTTCCTCACCGACTATGGGCAGCATGATGGCGTAGTATCCAGCAACGCCCAGCAGGCCGAGGCCCACAACCAACATGCCGGTGATCGCGCCACCTCGAAATGCCACCTGTAGGGCAGGGTTAAGAGATGTACTGGCCGCTTGCGCGGTTCTGACGTTTGCCCGCACCGAAATAAACATGCCGATATAGCCGGCTGCACCAGAAAAAACGGCGCCAACCAGGAAGCCGATTGCGGTAGCCCAGTCCAGGACAAAACCCATGGCAACAAACAAAACGAGACCGACGGCACCAATAGTGACGTACTGTCGATTCAGATAAGCCTTTGCTCCCTCTTGAATAGCGCCGGCAATTTCCTGCATGCGTTCATTGCCCGCGGGTTGGGCAAGCACCCAGCGGATCGATAGAACGCCGTAAATCAGAGTCAAAATGGCTGCGCCAATAGCAAACCAGAGTGCGTACTCCTGCATAGATAATCCTCTTTGAAATCAGAATGGGGTTGCAATTAGGGGCATATCGGCTTTGTTCAATTGGAGCAATACGCTGTTGCGGCGCGTATCAATACACGCCCTGAACGATTTGCCTCGATGGTGACGCAATGGCAATCCTTACCACGCGCTCATCTGCCCTCTTGTACCGCGTTAATCAGACCAATCCCTCCAGATTGATGGCCCCGCAAGGCGTATAATTAACGCTAAACGTTGTGCATTGTAGAGACTGGTCTGGCATCGGGCAACGTAAAATTAACGATCTATGCTTGAAAATCGACAAACCAGCCTCCACTTGAGGCGTTTTTGCGGTTGCCGCAAATCTTTTCTGACACAGGAATACAAATTATGAGTCTGCACCAAGTCACCGTCGGCCAGGATGTGCCGAACGATGTGAACGTGATTATCGAAATTCCCCGCCATAGCGAGCCGGTTAAGTACGAGGTAGATAAAGACAGCGGAGCGATTTTCGTAGATCGCATGTTGAAGACCTCTATGCGCTATCCGTGTAACTACGGATACATCCCACATACGCTGTGCGGTGACGGTGACCCGGCTGACGTGTTGGTCATCATGCCGCTGCCATTGATCCCTGGCTCAGTAGTGCGTGCGCGTCCCATCGGCGTTCTGAAAATGACCGATGAAGCGGGCGAAGACGATAAGATTGTGGCAGTGCCCATTGAAAAGATCACCGGTCTTTATCGTGATGTGGCTTCGATTCATGATTTGCAGCAGATTACCCGAGACCAGATTTCCCACTTTTTCGAGCATTACAAAGATCTCGAGCGTGGCAAATGGGTGCGCGTTGATGGTTGGCAGGGTGCTGAAGAAGCCAAGCAAATCATCCGAGAGTCAGTCGAGCGATTTGACAACAGCCCAGAAAAACCCAATTTCTAAATTTAGGTTGGACTGAATATCAAAAAAGCCGCAGAAATGCGGCTTTTTTTTGGTCGACAGTTTGTGCCTTTCGGCTTAGCCCTTCTGCAACAAATTGCGCATATCGATTACGGCGGCATTGGCCTGGGAAATATACGACCCCATGGCCAGCGAATAATTGGCGAAAAACCCAAATGCAGAACCGTTTAATACCATTGGGCTCCAAACAAACTCTTGGGTAGCCTCCAAATCACGAATGATTTGTCTGAAGCTGGCAGTTGCGTTCTTGTTTTCCAGCACTGCGGCGAAATCCACTTCAATAGCGCGCATCATATGGATCAAAGCCCAGCACGCGCCGCGCGCTTCGTAAAACACGTCGTCGATTTCCAGCCAAGGCGTCTTTACCACCACTTCGTCCGGAGTAAACGTAGATTGCCGAGCACCTGGATCGCCGGCTAGATCGCGGCTTATCTGGGTAGATTCGACCGACTGATTAAGACGATTTGCCAAATCACCCAAGCGCTTCTCGACCAACGCCAGCCAGTCCGACAAATTGTCTGCGCGGGCGTAGAACTGAGCGTCCGTGGCTTCTGGATCGGAAAGACGATTCAGATATTTTTCCAGGTCATCTGCTGCCTCGGCATATTTCTGCTCTGGCCATGGCAGGATCCACTGTTTACTATCGATGTTTAGATTGGGAAAAGCATTTGCTAAATCGGCGTCTTCTTTGGACTGCGACTGCGAGCGGCTCATGTCGTAGCGCAGCGTTTGGGTCAGATCGCGAACTTGCTGCAATACGCCCCATTCCCAGTTGGGCACGTTATCCATCATGACGCTGGGTGGCGTGACGTCATTGCTTAAGTAGCCGCCCCGCTTGTTTAACATTCGTTCGATGATTTCAATCAAAGTGGCGGTGGTTACATAGCCGGTTACCATAGGTCGATCTTCAACCTGAGAACGGGCCTCGGCCACTTTTAAAACGTCGAATGGTTCCGGTTCATGATCGTAGTACAGGAACAGAATAAACATGAACAAACCAATCGCCAGAGGGATACCCCAGTAGATCAGTCGCTTGCTATCCATGAGCAGGAAAAATTCCTGCACGCGTCGGCGTAAGGTCATTTGGATTCTAAATCCCTAATTTATCGGTAAAAGTTATCATGCCAGATAAGTATGCAGCTGCGGATGTGCAGATGGTGTTGATCGGCAGCGCCTCTACTTGGCAGCGTTAGGAGGCTCAGCCAGATCTTGCTCGGGTTCGGCATGCAGTTGTTCTTTGAGTTTTTCTCGAGCACGAAACAACTGGGTCATGACGGCACTGCGGCTTACTCCCAGTTCGTTCGCTATTTCTTCGCAGGAAAAACCTCCCAGTACCTGTAACAGCAAAGGGTTTCGGTATTTCTCATCCAGATTGTAGATTTCTTTACGTAGTTGCCTGACCTCGACCGAATCGTCTGGCCCACCCAGAATCTCTTCCGGTATGGTCGCTTCATCAATATCCGCCATTTCCAGGCGCTTGCGCTCATAGATTCGTGCGTGCTCGCGTCGCAAGATAGTTATGAGCCAGCTTTTCGCGGCGTTGTGATCTCTAAGCTTGTCGAACGATCGCCAGGCCCTTAGGTAGGTTTCCTGGACCAAATCACTTGCCAGCGGAGCGTCCTTGCACAACCAAAGTGCATAGCGATACAGGTCATCAGCATATTTGCCAACGATCAGTTCAAATTGTGTCTTAGCTGCGGACATAAATGTCGCGTGCCGTCCCTCAAAGCAGTCGTGTGCCGATGCAAGATGGCGCTGATCGCTGCGCCCGATCAACCCCTGAATCCCGAATTCCAGACTGCATTTAAGCGTTTGCGACCGTAGCACGTCAAGCCTAAACCGCCGTTTTGAGGTCACCATGCGACAAAACCCAGTGACCAATGGCACTCGAGTCGGTTGGCCACAACCCGCACTCTATGGCACGTAAGCAGGTCTTGTTTCGGTGCGAGATGCGCCGTGCGCCTTGTTTGTGGTATGAAATGGGCTTAATCTTCGGTCCCTTTTTGTCTGCTAGTCGCGAATGATCGAAATACGTGACCGCAGTCGCTTGTTGAACAATCGAGAGTAGTGTTATGAATTTTGAACAAGCGCGCCACAATATGGTGCAACAGCAAGTCCGAACGTGGGAAGTCCTGGACCCCCGTGTGCTGCAAGTCATCGAGACCATGCGTCGCGAAGATTTTGTGCTACCGAAGCACCGTAAGCTGGCCTACGCAGATATGCCACTGCCGATAGGACAAGGTAAGTGCATGATGAAGCCGGTCGTAGAAGGCCGCATGCTGCAGTCTCTGGGCTTGGAAGGTGATGAGCAGGTGTTAGAAATTGGCTCTGGCAGTGGTTACATATCAGCATGCCTGGGCAAACTTGCGACGACCGTACTCAGCGTAGAGATTGAAGAATCTTTGGTGAATCTGGCGCGTCGCCGTGTAGATGACCTGGGCTTTCGTAATGTGGAATTTGAACAAGGCGACGCCCTGGGCGATTGGGATCCTAAAAGAGCATTTGATGTGGTGGTGGTAACCGCATCTGCACGCGCTGTCCCAGAACGATTTCTAAACTGGGTCAAGCCCGGCGGTAGACTGTTTATGGTAGAAGGCTACAGTCCAGTCATGGAAGCCGTACTGCACGTGCGCGATGCTGATCAGCAGTGGACTAAAGAAAGCCTGTTTGAAACGGATTTAGAACGCCTGGTCGGTGCCGAAGACTCCGAAGGTTTTGCGCTGTAGCGTTACGAGCTTGTCGTGCCGCTGGCGTAAAATTGGGTTGGATATTGTAGTTCGCCAACGTGATGGGCGTTGGTGAAAATAATAGCGAAAAACTGGAAGCGATTTTATGCGATTTGGTAAGACAAAAATGACAAAAACCCTGGTTGCTGCTGCAGTGACTCTGGGATTGACGACAGGCACGAATGTGCAAGCGGTAGATTTGGTAGATGTTTACCAGATGGCGCTAGAAAATGATCCGCAATTGCGGCTTGCTCGGGCACAGCTACAGGGCACAAGCGAGACAAAGACGCAGGCATTTGCGAATTTTCTGCCGCAGATTGACGGCTCAGGCACGTATTCGGAGACTGAAGGTAGCTTTACTCTAGTCAATGGCACCTCGGGTGACATTGATTCCAGTCGCGAGAATTTTACCCTCACGTTAAATCAGACCATTTATAACCATGCCAACTACACCCGGCTGGATGCTGCACGCGCTCGCGTCTCTCAGGCCGAGGCAGATTATGAAGTGGCTCTGGATGATTTTGCGGTGCGGGTTGCGGAACGTTACTTCGCCGTACTAACCGCTGAAGATGGACTGGCTTTCGCACAGGCGGAAGAAAAAGCAAATTCGCGCCAGCTTGAACAGGCCGATCAACGCTACGAAGTTGGTCTAACCGCCATCACGGATGTGCATGAAGCGCGTTCCGCCTACGATAGAGCCCGCGCCGACGCAATTATTGCCCAGAATACGCTGGATGATGCTTTGGAGGCCCTCCGAGAGCTTACTGGCCAATACGTTGCTGAGTTGGACCCGGTAGTGGAAGAGCTGCCGCTGCAGCCGCCACAACCTGCAGACATGGAGGCTTGGACTGAGCAAGCGATTCAGAATAACCCGCAAGTCCAGTCCAGTGAGTTTGCCGCTGAGTCTGCGTTGCAAAATATTCGTACTGAACGCAGCGGACATTTTCCGACGGTAGGCGCTCAGGTGACCTATTCAGATACCACCAATGACGGAGACCTGGGGGCGTTCTCAACAGAGACCTCGGATAACACCACAATCGGAATTCGAGTGGACGTGCCCATTTTCTCGGGTTTTTCCACTTCTTCGCTGGTCCGGCAACGACAGTACGAATATGAAGCGGCGCTGGAGCGATTGGAAGTTGACCGTCGTCAGGTGCTGCGCCAAACGCGCAATGACTACCGCGCTGTACTGGCAGGGATCAGCCAGGTGGAAGCCTTTGGGCAGGCGGTTGTATCCGCGCAGAGCGCCCTGGAGGCAACAGAAGCCGGTTTTGAGGTTGGAACCCGTACCATCGTGGACGTGCTGATCTCGCAGCGGAGTCTGTTCCAGGCCCAGCAGAATTATTCTCGGGCACGACATGATTATTTAGTTAATCAATTACGTCTGGAAGCCTCGGCTGGTGTGTTGGACGCAGACGATCTGCAAGAAATCAACGCGCTCTTGAAGTAATTATCGACTAACGTATGCAGCGCTGGCGCAACTGTGCTGGCGCTGCTGCTTCCACAAGCGCCAGCGTTCGTTCTAGCGCGCCCCGGTTTTCCTGTACCAGATCAAATCCCGCTTGCCCCATAGCCCTTAACGCATCTCGGTCTGCATGCAGCGCGAGCAGTCGTTGGGTTAGCTCGGTTGCGCTGTGCACGCGGGCTGCACCACCTCGATCTAACAGCAGCTCGGTGATTTCTGAAAAGTTAAACGTATGTGGGCCTACCAAAACTCCTACACCCAGGGCCGCGGGTTCCAACACATTGTGCCCACCAACCTGGGCCAGGCTCCCACCCACAAATGCCAGGTCAGAAGCGGCGTAGTAGCGCATCAACTCGCCCAGTGTGTCCACGACGAAACACTGGTCTTTGGCAGTGGCTTGCGCTTCTACACTGCGTTGGGCCGTGTGCAGACCGGCAGAGCGACACCTGGACACTACTCTGGCAAATCGTTCGGGATGGCGTGGCGCAATGACCAATAAGGCGCTGGCGTCTCGCTGCAGTAGATGGGCAAAGGTTTCCAGGATGGGACCTTCATCATCTTCGTGCGTGCTTGCCGCAATAAACACAAACCGCTGCTTGCCCCATTGAGATCGAATTTTGCGGCCATCTTCTTCCAGCCCTTTTGACAACTGCAGATCGAACTTTAGGCTGCCCACTACATCAATCTTGTCTGGATCACCGCCGAGCCGTAGCAAGCGATTTTCGTCCGTATGGGTCTGAGCAGCGATATGGCTGGCGCAGTTGAGCGCCATGGCCGCGAGCGCTTGGACTGGGCGGTAGCCGCGTAGCGAGCGCTCAGAGAGGCGCGCATTGGCAATCACGATTGGAATGCGGTTGCCGTAGCAGACCTGTAGCAGATTCGGCCACAGTTCGGTTTCCATGATTACCGCAATCTGGGGATTGACCCGGTCCAGAAAGCGTTGAATTGCCGCTGGCAGGTCGTAAGGCAGATACACATGAAACACCTGGTCACCAAACACCTGCAACAGTCGCTCCGATCCTGTCGGTGTGACCGTTGTGACCACGAACGGGCAGCCGGGGTAGTGGGCCATGAGCGAGCGGATCAACGGAACAGCAGCATTCACTTCACCCACTGACACCGCGTGTACCCAGATAGAGTGGTCAAAGTCAGGCTTGGGAAAAAAACCAAAGCGCTCTCGCCATCGCTTGAAGTAGGCAGGCGCTCTAAGGCCTCGGATAGCTAGCCGATAAAGAATGACGGGGATTAACAGATACATCACCAGCGTGTAACCCATACGCCGCAATCGTCCCGGCGGGTTGGTTCTTGACGGTGATGTTTTGGTCGGATCGAATTCGCTCAAGATGTCTCAGTCTGGGGGTGCAGTCCGGATTATACGCATACCAGCGTGGCCCCGATATGTATGGCTCGGTTTGGGGGGTTCAACCGTGCAGTGCTAATAGCCTTCAAATTTTAAAGCAGCTCAAAATCGTAATGCCGACCAATCTGTTTGGGCGACGGCCTCGGACGCAAGGCAGGCCAGCTCTTGAAGTTATATGCGTCTTTTTAAACTGCGATGGCTATTGGTCCCCGGCCAGTTTGCCGTATCATGCGCGCAAATGGCGAAAGCGAAACAAAATTCTGACGCTGATTCGATAGCAGCGAATGTGTATGCGCTGAAGCACTGGCCTGCCTGGGCCGGGCTGTGGGTGCTCCGTTTGCTTGTGCTGTTGCCGGCGAAGTTGCTCCTTATAGCTGGCCGGTTCCTGGGGCCGCTTTTAAAAAAGGGCCTTGGAAGTCGGCGCAAAGTTGCTGTCAGAAATATCGCTCTGTGTTTCCCAGAGATGAGTTCTTCTGACCAGGAAGATTTGGTAGACAAGACTTTCGAATCCATTGGCATGATGATTTTCGAAACTGGAATGGCATGGTGGAAATCTAACCGGTTCATAAAAACCCATTCGAGAGTGCGCGGCCTGGATATTTTGCAACGCCATTGCGATGGCGGTCAGGGGGTTTTGCTGCTGGCCTGTCATTACACCACCTTGGAAATGGGTGGACGGATTCTTTGTCTGGACAAAGGCGTAGCGAAAGGCGGGTTGTATCGAGAGCACGGTTCGCCGGTGCTAGAGCGAGTGGTTCGAAAGGCCCGCTCCGCTTATACCGACGCCATGTTTAGTCGACTGGAGACCCGTGGTGCGGTGCGCTGGCTGCGACAAGGAAATGTGCTTTGGTATGCGCCAGATCAAGACTACGAGCGTGGCGAAAGCGAGTTTGTGCCGTTTTTCGGTATCCAGGCAGCCACAATTCTGTCCACATTGCAGCTGGCACGCTTAGG
>CAZVYE010000093.1:0-9442 GCA_964630895.1 uncultured Gammaproteobacteria bacterium
ACGCCGCCGAAGCCTTTGCCGAGGCAGAAGGTGGATTCTATGACCCAACGGTTTCGGAAAAGTTGGTCAAGTATCTGTTCGCCCCACGTAATTCGATGGACCCGGCGGACGCATATCGGAAATTCCGCGGGCGTGATGCTTCGGTAGACGCACTGATGCGCGACCGTGGATTCCCCGTTCCGGAAAAAACCGAGAGCTAGTAGTTCTTAAGTCGCCTGCCGCTCACCGCGAGTGGCAGGCGCAATGATTGTTCCTTCCTGCATGCATTTTTTCATTATTTTTGCGGTGGTCGTGGCGCTTTTTTATTTTCTGCTGCGCGAGCGACCTGTCTTTATTGTCACTATCAAGAACGGCAAAACCGTATCGACCAAAGGACGTATTTCGCCCGCCATGCTGGCAGACTTTGAAACTGCTTTTGGTGCGGTTGCAGAAGGGGAAATTCGAGGGGTTCGGTCAGGCGACCACCTCACACTGCGTTTTAAAGGTGACTGGGACGATGGCTTACAACAACGGCTGAGGAATATCTTAGGTATTCACAGGCGTTAAACTACAAGGTCGGCCCAGGGTAACCTGGTGGTCTACCCGATATTGACGGCTTTGCGCGTACGCTCGGTGTATTTACCCAGAGTGGCATGTGACCGAAAGACCTATTTTTAAATCCAAGCAGCCCACGGCTGAGGACCATTCGGCGCAAGAGATTGCCGAGCTTGAATTGAACGAACCCGATTGTCGGGGGCGCCGCGCAAGACAGCCAAGCGATATCCCGCCGCGAGGCTGGCTCGATATTGCCGTACGGCTATGCAAAGAGCTCATCTCGGACCGCGTTACGTTGGTTGCAGCTGGCGTTGCATTCTACTTTTTACTCTCGGTTTTTCCGGCCATTGCCGCCTTGGTTTCAATTTGGGGGCTTTTTGCAGACCCGGGTGACCTAAGCGAACTTGCCGGCCAGTTCTACCGTTTTCTGGGGGAAGAAACGGCCAAACTGCTGACCGATTCACTGTCTGTCGTCAATGCAAAGTCCGACACCTCCCTGGGTTTGACGTTCTTGTTTGCGCTACTGGGTTCGTTCTGGAGTACCAGGAAGGGCCTTGCTGCATTGATTCAGGCGGTCAACGTTGCGTACACCGAGCCCGAGAAGCGCGGCTTCTTCAAAACGCTGTTGATAAGTTTTGGGTTCGCCATACTCACTATCGTTATGGTCCTTTGCGGCCTCTCGGTGGTATCTATCACAGAGTTCTGGGCTGCGAAGACCAGTAGTCTTGGTGGAATATCCCCAATCTGGACGGCACTGAGCTGGGCATTCGCGGCCGGCGTTTTCCTGTTCTGGACAGCACTTGTGTATCGATATGCTCCATCCAGGGCGACACCAAAATGGCGCTGGGTGACCTGGGGCTCTACGTTGGCTTTGATCTGCTGGCTAATTATTACCGCAGCTTTCTCAATTTACGTGCAGCAGTTCGATCACCTTACGAAGGCCTATGGCAGTTTGACTGGTGTGATTGCGCTGATGCTTTGGTTTTGGTTGACCGCCATGAGCGTTCTGCTGGGTGCGGAAGTTAACGCAGAAATTGAGCATCAAACCGCAATAGATACAACCACCGGCGACCCCCAGCCCATGGGCGAGCGTGGTGCCTATGTGGCGGATCACTTGGGGCGGCCTCGCAAAGAGTAGAAACAGTTCTGGTCGTGTGTTTAGAGAAAGCTGCTGGACACAACGGCATCCAGCAGCTCTGTGAATGGATGGCGCGGCCGTCAGTTACTCTGCTGGCTTACGAAAACGCAGTGTCATGCGATCCGATTCGCCAATGGCCAGATACTTGTCTTTGTCCTCTTCCCCCAAACGCAGGCTTGGCGGAAGCGTCCAGACGCCGTTCTCGTAGTCCTTGGTGTCTTTCATGTTTGCGTTAATCTCTGAGCTGGCTTCCAGCTCTAAGCCGGCTGCTTCGGCCAGGGCCACGACGTGTGCTTGCGTGACATAACCCCGGCGCGCCCAGGCTTTTGGATCTGCGTCTTCGTTGGCCGGCGCGCGGTGCTGTACTACGCCGAGCACTCCACCAGGCTTCAGCACGCGCGCAAACTCTGCCATCACGTCTTCGGCCATGTCGTTGCCTACCCAGCCGTGCATATTGCGGAAGGTTACGATCATGTCGATAGAATCAGCCTCGCCCAGGCTAGCTGACTCTGGTGGCGAGTAATACACCGTCTCCACCTGGTCATATACTTGCGGTTGATCTGCGAATGTCTCGTCCATCTGTTTTGGCAGTCGGTAGCGATAGTCGGGCTGCCCTTCTACCTCCGGATCCCAGGTTGCGACGATCAGCTTGCCATGGTCACGCATGACAGGAGCCAGTACCTCGGTATACCAGCCGGCTCCCGGCCAGATTTCCATTACGGTCATGCCCTCTTCGAGACCAAAGAACGTCAAGGTGCCCACGGGATGACGGTATTGGTTCCGGTCAATATTGCGCTCGCTACGGTGCTCACCAAACATGGCTTGTTCGATGCTTGCGGCAACGCTCATGTGCTCAGCAGAAGCTATACTGCCGACAAGTAACGAGGTGATTAGTGCTACACTTTTAATCATTGACGTTCTCAAGTATGGGTTTGGGTGACCGCTATTCTAAGGCCATAGCGTTGCGTTTTCGTGAGGTTACTTAATTAACCAACTGCGACACGAAGACAACGTAAGAGTCTGATAGCTTTTTATACCGAATTTACCCTAACCCAACAGGCTCAGTTGGAGGGAGGGAATGTTTATGCAAAAGCTTATAGCGACTTGTTGTTTGCTGCTCGCGGCAAATCTTGCGCTGGCGACGAATCTTGATTCGGCGTGGGCAAAATTCTACGAGCACCGGGATGCCCGCGAATATGTACAGGCTCTTATAGCTGCCGACGCCTTGGTAACCGCTACGGCGCCTCTGGGTACCAGAAGCCTTGAACACGGCAAGGCTTTAGCAGAGCGAGGGATGACGCAGCTGCTTTTAGGAAACACGCGAGCGGCACTGGCCGATCTGGAACAGGCTGATGCAATCTATGCTGACGCGCTGCCCATCTATAGCGAAGAGTTAATCGCGGCACTGAGTTACATGGGTGCAGCGTTGCAGTCACTAGGTCGATCCGAAGACGCAATGGTGGCGCTAATTAGAGCCCAGCATATTACGCATCGACTTTGGGGTACGGACAATCGAGAACAAATCCCGATAGTTAAAGCCCTGGCAGCGTTCCAACAAACGCAAGGTGATTTGTCGCAGGCCGAATCTTTGATGCGATTCGCAGTCAAGCTTGCGCACACACACTATGGCGAAAACAAGCCGGAAGGGATTGCAGCTACCGCAGAGTTAGGTGCCTGGTTGCGCAGTACGGGCCAGTATCACGAGGCAATTTCGGAACTAAACTCTGCCCTGGATAAACTGCAGCCGGGCGACTCAGACAGCGTTCTGGCTTACCCGCTTATCAAGGGCCTCGCGCATGCTTACCAGGGTGGCTATCGCGGTCGGTTTGCCCGCAGCATGTTCGAGCGCATGCTCAAACTGCAGGATGAGAATCCGCAGCAGTTTTCTTTAGACCAACGTATTGGTGCGCATCTGCAATTCGGAGATTGGCTGATGCAGCGCTATTTTGAGTCTGCCGCGGTAGAACAATATACAGCGGCTTGGCGTTTGGCCGACATGGCTGGGCCGGACGGTGCCCAATGGAAGCGGCAATTGGCAAGTCCTTCGTTAGTGCGCTATGGGGAAATGAGCCCCAATAAAATGTCAGCAGAAAACCGCTTCGTCGATTTTCGCTTTGTTATCAGGGATGATGGCAGGCCTGCGCAAGTTGAGATTACCAATCACAAGGCCAGTGTTAGACAGCGCTCAGAATCGCTGAAGGCGTTCCGCGATGAAATTCGATTTCGTCCCGCTATCGTTGACGGCATCGCCATGGAACAAACCGACGTTGACCAAAAAATGTATATGTTGCCCGATGGGGTGCTAATAGAGCCTGAGCCTATCGACGCGCCAGCGCGGCTTACTAACGCTGTCGGCAAAGATCCGGTAGAGACATTTGAGCTGCAGCGTCTGCACCAGGTAGAAATTGTCAGGGCTGATACCGGCGGTTAAACGTATCCGCGGGCGGTGGTTGGATAATCCAAGGGAGCAGGCCCGTTATAGCCCGTGTGCAGGGTGGCTTGGGAACTTGTTGGCCTGGATCGGATCAGACAAAAGTTAAATACGCCGGCGGTCAACCATGCAAGATTTATCCCCACCACCTTGCGGCAGCAATGCACGCATTCCTGAACATATTCGCCTGCGCCCCAAAACGCGCCTGTTGCTGTTGAAGCTATTGGAATCTGAAGGCCGTATCGTAAACAAAACGGAGTTGATTGACGCGGTATGGGGCCATCCCCACGTAGAAGATGCTGCTCTTTTTCAGCTGATTCGAGATTTGCGCAAGGTGCTTGGCGATCCCAAATGTGTGCAAACGTTTCCGGGTCGGGGCTATCGTTGGCACGGCTGCGCGAGTTTTTCACTGGATACGACGGCAGCGCCAGCTGCGTCAACCAAACACGGTTTTTTCCAGGCTAGAAGAAACTTCCTCGCTTTGGCAGCTTGCCTTGGCGCGGCGATAGTTCTCGCTGGGGTTTGGGGCCACAATGAATTCCAGCCAATCAGCACGGCGAATGGGGCCCAGTTGTTCCATGCCCCGCGTGCCACCTTGCTTCGGGAGGCCCTGGCGCATGAGCTGGACGGTGACTTTACGGCCGCATTGGAGAAGCTGAAAGAGCTGACAACACGCTATCCTATGTACCAGACAGGGCATGCGGAACGGGCTCGGTTATTATTCGCCATTGGTGCAGTTGGCGAAGCATTGCAGGCGGCCAATGATGCGTTATCGGCCGCGCGGTCTTCGTTAGACACGGCCGGCGAAACCCATGCTTTGATGGTATTGAGCCAGCTGGCGTTGCATCAGGGCGATTTTGATCGGGCGCAGCTAATGAACACTCAGGCAGCAGATAGCGCTCGCAACAGCGCCTTGGCCTGCGAGATAGAAATTACCCAGCGGGTAGCTACTTTGCTGGAAACACTGAAGCTCAAACCGACAGCTCCGCTCGAGGAGCCAGTTCAGTTAATCGCCTCTCTTAATGATTGCAGCGAGCCTGAAACCCACAAATCTTCGGTATAACTCTGACATTGTCAGAAAATATCATGGTGTATGCAGCGTTTTGAGGACACATTGATGGTTTCAATCAGGAGATCATCCAATGCGCATGTTTTTGCTACTAATCGTCGGGTTCTTGTCTTCTCATGTTATGGCAGATCAAAGCCAGCAGAGCCCCATTGAGAGGCTAATTCCAGGTGCAAAAATTGAATCCACATCTGCAACGCCTTTACCCGGAATAGTCGCGTATACGTTGTCCAACGGTCAGGTGATTTACGGCACGGAGGATGGAAGCTATGTTTTGGGCGGGCCAATGGTGCAAGTCGAGTCTGGAACCAATCTAACCCTTGCGCTGCAGGCGCAGTTTCGTAGTAGTAAGTTGGAGAACATGCCTGGGCAGCTGTTCAAGTTTCCTGCTCAGCAAGAAAAATACCAAGTCACAGTCGTGACCGACATTGACTGCCCCTACTGCCGACGTCTGCATCAACTTATCCCGGAATACAATGCCCAGGGAATTTCGCTTACCTACGTGATGCTGCCGCGTTCTGGACCTCAGGGCCCCGCATTCGCAAAAGCCGTAAATGCGGCGTGCGCGATTGCTCCCGAGTCTGCGTTAACCAGGGCCATGAACGGCGAAAGCATCACGGCATCAGAATGCGAAAACACTATCGCAGAGCAACTGCAGTTTGCCCGCAGCATTGGCGCCAACAAAACCCCAAGTATAGTGTTTCCGGACGGACATATGATTGAAGGAATGTTAACCCCTGAACAGCTGTTGGAAGCGTTGGCGCAGCGTTAGTAAACACCCGTATACGGGGTGGGTGTGACGGCGACAAACAGAGTAGAATCGCTGTCATGCCAAACACCCAGCCAGAGCAAGCCCAGCCCAGCATTGTTCTCTTTGATGGGGTGTGCAATTTCTGCAGTGCGTCGGTGCGTTTTGTGATTGATCGAGACCCGCACGCGCAGTTCAAATTCGCCTCCATGCAAAGTGCGGTTGGACAGCGATTGCTGGCGCAGCACGAAGTTTCCACTGCAGTGGATTCCATGGTCTTGATCGCTGACGAAGGTGTTTTCCTGAAGAGCAACGCCGCTCTTGCCATTGCGAGGCGGCTCAAGTTTCCATGGCGCGTATTCTATTTGCTCAAAATTGTCCCCGGGCGGATTCGAGACTGGTGCTATGACGAGTTTGCAAAGCGTCGCTACCGATGGTTTGGACGCAGCGATGCATGCCAGATCCCTTCGGCTAACTACGCAGACCGTTTCCTAGATGAGACTAGTTGATACGCTCACCTGACAGGCCATGTTCCATTGGGGAAGCATCCCACGTCTGCGCTGGCTCGAAGGTATTGTGGGAAACGCTTTTTGCAGCCACTACAGTCAAACTATGGTTGGCCTGTGTGGTCTTCTTCCTGTCCAATCGCTTAAGAAAAAGGTCTCAGCGCTTTGTCCTAGAACCAGTGCGGGGGGCGTGCCACAAGAAAACCATATAACCCCAACTCCCCATTAATTGCGTTAGTTAAGACTAGTTTTTGACCCTCGATTACACGGTCAGCTAGGTCAATTGGCGCATAAGGAGATTGCAATGCTTGTTTCACGAAACTATTGCTTATTGGTTACCTTCCTAATGACCGTGGGGCTGGCAAATTCTGCGGTTGGTAGGCAGGTGGCGTACACGGTGTTGCCTGACCACCGAGCTGCAGACGAACAAGTCCTGCGACAGGCCGTTGCGGAACCGGGCAGTCAAACTGTTCTGGTTTCGGCATTGACAGCCTTGCGCAGTAAGCTGGATGACGCGGTGTGGTTGGAACTGGCTGTCGGCACAATACGTGATCAGGAACCGATGCAATCACCCTACTTTGCGGACGCTGTTTATTATCTGATCCAAACAGAACTGGGGTATGACGCTGCTTTACGGTCGCGCACAGATCCTACGATCCGACGCAACTTGATAAGCTGTTGCGTTCCACCCTACATAGCCAGCGCATTTTTCACCAAGGAGCACGTGGCGCTTACGTTGGGTCAGGCTGTAGAGATATTGCGTACGAACGACGCACTGTTGCAAACCGAAGTAATCAAACCAAAACCGCGTGCAACTCATCCTGAGTTTGACTCTGCCATAGCGACCATAGCCACAAGCAGTAACATCGAACAATTACGTTTACTGGCGCTAGATACACAACCCCATGTGGCAACGGCGGCCATCTTCGCGTTGACCAGAATGATAGGCACAGAGCATTCTGAAGTTGATGGTTCTGAGCTGCTGGGGTTGGCCTTGCATCACGCAGGTCGCATGGATTCTCTGCAACTCCTTAGGCGCCAAGGATGTATTGTTTCTGAGTCGGAAGAGCCGGTTGCCGGTCTGGTGTTTTTTCTGGTGGCAGATTACCTGACTGCGCAGCAACAAGAAGACTACCTGGCGGCGCTTTCTAGCAGCGAAGTATACAGCAGTCTGGCTAAGCGAGCGTGGCGCGAACCGGTAAATGCAGCGATTTTTGCGGACTACTTTCGCATGAAATTACAGCAGGGGCAGTTAGATTACGTTGTGCTCAGCGGTCTTACGCGACATGCCAATGCAACCGATCTTGCCCAGATGCGGGATATTATTCTCGCGGACGCAGAGTTTTCCGGTTGGCGGTATTTTGCGGACTCCCAGCCAGAGTTCTTAGAAAACCTGGTACGTGACTGGTTGCAGTTACACGGGCCTGTTTATCGCATTTCGGCAAAGCTATTGGGGCCAATTCTGGACGCAGTCGAGAATATCGACAGCAACCAGAGTGCGGCGCTTTATGCCCAGATTGCGACTACCATGATCCACATCGGCGGGGCCCATGCTGAGGCGTCAATTGCACATTTCACCGCTATTGCTCGGCCAGTAGCGCGCCATGAACAGATTGCGCGACTGCTACTGGAGCATGTCTATAGAAACATCCGCCAGGTGAATCTTGAAGAACCAGTCTCTACCGAAAACATGGAAGCGTTGGTAATAGATTTCGTACCAACCGAATCGAACCGGTTTGATGAACTGCTCGAGCGGGCAAGGCAAAGCGCCAGCTGGCATAAGCGGCTCTCTAAAAGCTGGGACTAGGCAAACTGGATCAGAGCTGACTTGCACTCGGGCTCGTCCATCGTGATCCTGGGTGTGGGAGGCAGGTGGCTCGACAGAATGTACGGGCACTGTTCTAAGTTTTCTGCGCTTTCGCCACGCCGCATAAACGGTAGTTGCAACGGCAAACAACGACAATTTTACTCGCTCGCCCTATAATGCGCGTCACTAAATTTTCCAAGACACGAGCGAATACATGTTCAAGACCAAATTCAGAATGCTGATAGGCGTGGCCGCTGCGGCTTTGGCCTTCGGCACTAGCCATGCAACCATCGTAACCATTGAAACCCCAGTAGGCACCTTTGAGGTAGATTTGTTTGAAGAGGAAGCGCCAAATACGGTGGCCAATTTCTTAAGCTACGTCAACGATGGTGACTATACGAACAGTTTTATGCACCGCACGGTCCCAGGTTTTGTTGTCCAGGGCGGCGGGTATATATTTGACACGAGCGGGCCAGACAACCGCATAGAGGAAGTGCCGGGCAAAGGTACAATTCAGAACGAATTTGGCGTTTCCAACACCCGCGGCACAATTGCCATGGCTTTGGTTGGTAGTGATATAGACAGTGCCCAATCTCAATGGTTTATCAACGTTGTGGACAATTCGGCTACCCTGGATTCTCAGAGCTTTACCGTATTTGGCGAAGTATTAGGTGACGGCATGCAGGTTGTGGACCGAATCGCCAACATAAATAACTTCAATTTTGGTGGAGCTTTCACGTCCATGCCACTGCTGGGCTACACCGGCTCTGGCAATCTCAC
Source organism: uncultured Gammaproteobacteria bacterium (assembly GCA_964630895.1). Taxonomy (GTDB): domain Bacteria; phylum Pseudomonadota; class Gammaproteobacteria; order Xanthomonadales; family SZUA-38; genus CAZVYE01. The sequence goes on from CAZVYE010000093.1 coordinate 9,011, forward strand.
CGAAGAGATGTTTGTCAAAACCACCGTCACTGAAGGGCCAAAAGCGCTTAACTTTAACCGCGGGGTTTCTGGTGCCTGGTTTAATGTGGATACTGCTGGCCAAGGCTGGTTGATAGATGTAATCGATGATGGCGAACTTCAAAGCGTTTTTGTGGCTTGGTTTACGTATGATTCGCAAGAGCCGGCAGAAGACGAGACCGCAGGGTTTGCCAGCAGTCAGCATCGTTGGTTCACAGCCAGTGGCGAGTTTGACGGCAACGTAGCGGAGCTGGATATCTTCCTGAGCACTGGTGGCGTATTCAACGATCCGCGAGAGACGGGTTTAACTCAGGTCGGCACCATGCGAATAGAGCTGGAATCGTGTACCACTGCCACCATGACGTTTGACTTTGACGAAGACAATGGTCTGGATGCCGAGCTGCCCATTACGCG
>CAZVYE010000093.1:9542-10845 GCA_964630895.1 uncultured Gammaproteobacteria bacterium
TTGGCAGATCGCGTGGGGGTCAACCTCGCCGGTGGCACGCATCATGCGTTTAGTCATCAAGGTGGCGGGTTTTGCGTGTTCAATGATTGCGTAGTGGCAGCGCGCACCTTGCAGCAGGAGGGGCTGATCGAGCGCGCACTCATCATCGATTTGGACGTGCATCAGGGTGACGGAACCGCTCAGTTATGTGAGCAAGACGACACCATTTTTACATTCTCCATGCACGGCGAAAAAAACTACCCCGCGCGCAAACAGCGTTCCGATTTGGATATTGCCCTGGCTGAAAATGCCAGTGACGAGGAGTATCTTGATCAATTGGCCGGTGCCCTGCCTGAGGTAGTGGACCGAGCAAATGCAGACCTGGTCTTCTATTTGGCAGGCGCTGACCCATACTTCGAAGATCGCTATGGTCTACTTGGTTTAACTAAAGCAGGGCTTGAACAGCGTGACGCCATGGTGTTTGAGTGTCTACGAGAACACCAGCTACCGGTCGCAGTTACCATGGCTGGCGGATATGCTCCGAACGTTGAGGACATTGTTGATATTCACTTTACGACAGTTCGCCTGGCCTGGGAGAACTGGCGAGCTCTGGAGGTACTTAAGAGCGCTTGATTTGATTCGATTCCACCACGTGGACGCCTGGTTCCGCAGTGCTAACAGCCCGCAACAGATGATGCGCTACGTCGTTGGCAGCAACCGGCCGATACTTTGATGGGATTAGCGGCTTGAACAATTTGCCAGCTATTAAGCCCAATTTTTCTCCCAGACGATGCTCCTGCCTCTCTCCGGCCAGCAATGAGGGTCTTACGATGGTTAACGATCTAAATTCCATCGATCTTAGCGTTTGTTCCATCTCGCCCTTTGTGCGTAGATAAAAGTTCTTTGTGCTTGGATCGGCCCCCAGAGAAGAAACTACTGCCAATGTTTGGACGCCTTGCTCTTTGGCGATGGTTGCAAGTGAAATAACCAGGTCGTAGTCCACTGAGCGAAAGGCTTCTCGGCTGCCTGCCTTCGCAATGGTTGTGCCGAGCGTAATAATCATTGCGTTGCCCAGCAGGTTCGCTCCTACTGCATCGAGATTGTCAAAGTCCACGACTCGATAAACGATTTGAGCGCACTGGCTCTCTTCTGGATGTCTTACCAGGCATAACAATTGATTAAATTGCTTCGTGTTGCTGTCTGGATACTGTTGCACTACGTGGGTGCCTACAAGCCCTGTTGCACCGACTAAAATGAGTTGTGAGTTTTCGTGTGCCGTCATTGGATTACCCAATCTATAGATTCGTTCGCGCACAGATGTTCT
>CAZVYE010000093.1:10945-13600 GCA_964630895.1 uncultured Gammaproteobacteria bacterium
CCCGGAGCAACTGCAGAATCCAGCACGGCTGCGTCGATACGACCTGGTTCCATAGCCATCATTTCAAGGGCAATGGTGCTGGCGTAAGAAGTGGCTATCAAACGAATTTTCGAGGCTCCCAGTTCGTCAGCCAACAGCAAAAAATCCCGGGCGCTTTGTTCGGTAGTAAACCAGCCAACATCCAAGTTGTTGTTCTGGGCTGTTTCTCTGCACTGGCGAATCACGGGTAGCACACGATCAAGTTCTTCTCTGCGAGTTAAATCTTGATTTAGCGTATCGGTAACCGCTGCGACTAAACCAGGACAACTACCATCGGGTTGGGCCAGGCCAACACCGCGCTGTTCAACAAAGACCACGTCCATGCCAGCATCTAACAGCGGCTGGGTCATCTGCGCGAAGTATCCTGCCGATGCATAACGCCCGAAGCCCAGAGACGCTCCAGGGCCCCCACCTCCGGGAATGATTACCAGCGGTTGCTCTGAATCGGTCGCCTTGCCAGCGTAGTGCAGGTACGGAATCTGGAGCGTAGCAACTTCTGGATCAGTATGATCGGCGGGCACGGAGAGCCACCCACAAGCCACCGCCCGATCCTTGAATATGAGAGAGCGGCAGGAATCGCTGTAGTAGAAATACAAAATGGCACATAGGCTGATAAACACAAATCCACCGATAATGCCCCAGAGAATCTTGTTTTTGGATTCTGATTCAGCGTTCATTGGGCTGGCGAAGGTGCCGCTTCATACCGCAATGACTGGGCACAAATCCCAGGCGTTCGTAAAAGCGAATGGCATCCGGTCTGCGGGTATCAGTAGTGAGTTGGACCAACACACAATCCTTTGATTGCGCTATTTCCACGGCTTCTTCTATCAGCCGTTCGCCTAAACCACGGCCACGCCAATCTGGATGGACCCGGACGCCCTCAATTTGGCCGCGCCATCCCCCGGTATAGGTTAAGTTTGGCAACAGGCTGAGCTGCAAGCAGGCTATTATCTGAGTGTCGTGACGCAGCACCATGATCTGATGGCTGGGATCTTCGACAATGGCGGAAAATGCTTCCTGATACTGGGCGTCTAATTCCCCATGCCCTGAAGATTCCCGTTGGCTGCCCAATGGGTCATCGGCCAGCAGCGCAACCAGCGCTGGCAAATCTCTCCGTGTGGCGACGCCAGAGGTTACTTGTCCGCCTTCACGCATAGTGCAGGGCCTTTAGCGATCTTAGTACCGGTGCGGGATCAGGGAATGCGCCCATCCAGATTTCGTAAGAATAGGCTGCTTGAGCTACCAGCATACCCAGACCATCTGCCAGTGCGTTGTCGTCCAGTGCCGCCGATCGCCACCATTGCGCAAATGGCAAGTGCGCAGCGCCATAGCACAAATCGTACCCACGGATTCCTTTGCCAAAGCTGTCTCTCCAAGCCAGGGGCAGCGATAGCGCACCGCTGTGTGCGGCTGACAAAGCATGAATTACCAGATTGAATTGTCCGTCTACCGGCGTCAGGTCGCTGTGGGTGAAATCGCAGTTGGCGTGGCCATCCGCCAAATCCTCCAGCAGCTGTTCCACGCGCGATTGGCTGCGGTTTGCGATGTGAACGCGGGCTACGCCAGCCTCAATCAGCGCAGGCAGGATTCCGCGAACCGCTCCGCCGGCACCAAAAACAACCACATTGGCATCGGCTAAATTCCAGCCCAGTTGGGTATGGATGTCGTGTACTAATCCGCGGCCGTCGGTATTGGCCCCATACCAGCCCTCAGTATCGGCACGAAGTGTATTCGCCGCGCCAGCAATCTGGGCAGATTCGTCCAGTTGATAGCAGTACTTCAGAATGTCGCTTTTGTGGGGCAGAGTAATATTGCAACCGTCCAAATGACCCAATTGCTTTTTCAGAAATCCAAACAGCTCGTGTCGGGTAACCTGAATTTTTTCGTAGGAAATTTCATGCCCCAGCTTACTGGCAAAGGCACGATGAATGTCCGGTGACAGGCTATGGGCAATGGGATCGCCCACAACAGCAAATTGCTTTACTCCGCCAGCCATTGCAAAACCTGGGGAGCGAAATAACTCAATATCGCATCGGCCCCCGCTCTTTTCATGCCGAGCAGCGACTCCATGACCACGGCACGCTCGTCAAGACAGCCGCGTTCAGCGGCGCATTTCAACATCGCATACTCACCACTTACCTGGTAGACCAGAGTCGGCACGCCAAATTCGCTTTTTACGCGGCGCACAATATCCAGGTATGGCATGCCCGGCTTTACCATAACCATATCCGCCCCTTCCTCGAGATCTAAAGAAACCTCGTGCAGTGCTTCGTCACTATTGGCTGGGTCCATTTGGTAGCTGTACTTGTTGCCGCCGCCAAGATTGCCTGCAGAACCTACCGCATCTCGAAATGGTCCATAGAAGGATGAGGCATATTTGGCCGCGTAGGACAAAATACGCGTGTTGACGTAACCCGAAGACTCCAGCGCGTCGCGGATGCTGCCGACACGGCCATCCATCATATCGGAGGGTGCAACCATGTCTGCACCGGCCTCGGCGTGGGAAACTGCTTGTTTAACCAGCGCAGACACCGTGGCGTCGTTCATGACATAGCCGTTTTCGTTCAGCAGGCCGTCCTGTCCGTGCGATGTGTAAGGATCCAGCGCCACATCGGT
>CAZVYE010000094.1:0-9962 GCA_964630895.1 uncultured Gammaproteobacteria bacterium
ATGCGACCGATGGACCTGAGATTAGCTTTTTATACATGCACGGCGGATTCGCGTGTTTTGTTTATATGATTTTCTACACGGTATTTTTCGGTGTCGACAAGGTTAGATGGATGCTGATTAACGCGGGGCTGGGGCTATTCGGCATTTATGCGCAAATAGGTTGGATACTGGAGTGGTTTGGTACCAACGTGGACGACTTTCCCTGGTACGTGCACGTCATTCCGTTTCTTTACTATGTTCTATACACATTTTTGCTGCACCAGATTGTTTTGGATCTTGCTGGCGCTAGAGACAACGAGTCGCGCAAGCGTTGGGTTGATGCCGCGTATATTGTAGTGTCGATTGCGGTCTACGGCGCGATATATCTGGCGGATAAAAACTAGCGAGACCCGGATTATTCCTTGTCGGATCGGGGCAGCAATGCAATGACTCGGGTTGGTGCGCCGGAGCCACCTTCAATTTTCATGGGCAGCGCAATTATCTGAGCGCCTACCGCTGGCAGCTTGTCCAAATTGGTCAAATTTTCCAGCCCGACAACGTTGTGTTCTGCGGCTACTCTATGGGTCATGAAATCCTTTGATTGTCCAAAGTCGATGGAAGCCGTGTCCAAGCCCAACGCTGCCACCTTTCGTTCCAATACCAGCAAGCGAGCAGCGTCCGCCCCAAATCCTGGAAAGTGAAGATTACTTGCATCTCCTGGGGTGTCGTCACCCAAATATGCTTTTACATCAGGCCATCGTTTTGACCAGTCTGTGCGCATCAATACAAGACTACCCTCTGAAATCGGTTCGTGCTCAGCCTCAAAAGCGAGTACATCTTGCGCGGTAAGCAAGTAGTCTGGATCGTTTGCGCTTTGCTCCGAAACGTCAATCACAAACGCGTGACCAATTAGCTGATTAATGGGGATTTCTTCTACGGTTCTGCGGCCAGCAAAGAAATGAATGGGCGCGTCCAGATGAGTACCGCCATGCTCTGGTGTGCTCAAAGCGTTTGCTGCATAAAAATACCCACCTTCGGTGTGGCCGTGAGCCAGTTGTTCAAGTTCGAATGCCGAAGGAGAGGTCGGCCAGTAGATTGTTTTTTGATTATAGGTATGGCTCAGGTCGATAACGGTAAAGTCTGCAAGGTCTTGCGCGATCGAATTTAGTGGAGCCAAGGCAATTGCCACTATCAAGACATACCACTGCATTTCGAACTCCCATTTAGCTGATGGCTTCAGTATACATCCACCAAGAATATTCGCGTGCGAGTTTTATAGAGTGTCCAAGGTCTACATTTAGGATTACTTCATCTTTGCTCCGCCGCTGCTGCATGGTCGGGTTGACCACGGTATGACTTTACCAGTAGCTTAGCCGATTTGCCGGGGCCAACGGGAGATCCCTGAATGATGCTGACATTGCTGTATTTAGCCGTATTTGCTGGGCTGATGGGCTGTTTTATTCATCTGCAACGCAGTGGTTGGGCTCTGTCGAAAACGGTCCTGATGGCATTAGTCGCAGGCACATTGTTTGGGGCACTATTGCAGGCGATCCACGGTGCTGGCTCTGATCTCGTTGCCTCAACCATAGCCTGGATTGACGTGGTGGGGGGCGGATACGTCCGGCTGCTCAAGATGATCGTGATGCCGCTGGTGCTTATTACAATCTTATCGGCGGTAACCCGCATGGGGGATGCCGCGGCGTTGGGTAAAATCAGCCTGGTGGTTTTGGGCGTTCTGCTTCTTACCACGGCTATCGCTGCAATTGTCGGCATCAGCATGACACAGCTTTTTGGGCTCACGGCGGAAGGCTTAGTTCAGGGCGCCAGGGAGTTGGAACGCGCGGATGAAATAGTCGCAAAAAGGGAGGCCATGGGTGATCTGTCCGTGCCGGACTTGCTGCTTTCTTTTATTTCTACCAACATTTTTGCCGATTTATCTGGGGATCGAGATACGTCGATCATTGCAGTAGTGATTTTTGCGGCGTTACTGGGGTTTGCCGCGCTGATGATCCGCCGAGAGACGCCAGAGATGGGTCAGCGCATCATGGATGGCATCGAATCCATGCAGGCTTTGATACTCAAGTTGGTACGAATTGTTATTCGACTCACGCCCTATGGTGTGCTCGCCCTGATGACCAAAGTCGTGGCGACCTCCGATATCAATGACATTCTCAACCTCATTGGTTTTGTCGTAGCGTCCTATTTGGGTCTGGCGCTGATTCTGCTGGTGCATTCGGGCGTTTTGATGGCGAGCAAAACCAACCCATTGCAATATTTTAAGAAAGTGTGGCCTGTCTTGACCTTCGCTTTCACATCCCGTTCCAGTGCGGCAACTATTCCGCTGAATATCGAAACGCAAGTAAATAAACTAGGTAATTCACAGGCGATTGCCAATTTTTCGGCTTCGTTTGGTGCCACTATTGGTCAGAACGGCTGCGCAGGACTGTATCCTGCGATGTTGGCCATGATGATCGCCCCTACCGTTGGGATTGACGCAACTTCGCTGTCATTTATCGCGACACTGGTATTAGTGGTTGTGTTTGCATCGTTTGGCATTGCCGGGGTCGGGGGCGGCGCGACCTTCGCCGCTATCATCGTCTTGTCTACGCTGGACCTCCCCATTGCGCTGGCAGGCTTGCTTATTTCGATAGAGCCCCTGATTGACATGGGGCGGACTGCAATCAACGTGAATGGCGCGATGACGGCAGGAACCGCAGCGAGTCGTTGGTTGGGTATGCGTGCGCCAGAACCAGTAGCTGAGCAACCGTCTGTTAGCGAAGCGCAGGAGTCTACTGCCGTGTAGACCATGCGTTGGCTTGCGCTCATCCCTGGTTCTGTGGCCGAAGCGCTTGGCTGGGTTTAGCCGGCAATAGTTGCGCAATAACCAAAAGAACGACTATCAAGGCATCCAGGATAGCAACTGGCCATAGCGCATCACTTCGATCAGTTTCGATTGCAAAGACAATCAGAAAGCTTATTGCCACAAACTGAGCCGCTGCAATACAGACATCTTGATGTAAGGGTCTCATGACAGCGTAAATCAGCAATCCCGCGGGCAACGCGAATAGCAGGGCACGGTGTCGAAGCAAAATTGCCAGGTTGCCTTGAGGAGCAACAATGTCGTAAGCCTCCGCCATGCCCAGCACGTCAAATGCCCCCCATGTAGGCGCGCAAAAAAGCAATGCTGCAGCCAGCAGAAAGTACTTTCTGATGGCTGCTGGAATGGTTCCACTCATACGCCCGCTTCAGATGTCGTTGTCTTAGTCAGTGACTTGCCGTCGCGGTGGCGAATCAAATAGATGAGCAGGCCAATACTTCCGGTGAGTAAAGTGAGTATCAAAAAAGGCAGTGGCTGTACGCCGCGCTTCTTTGCGTCTCGCCACATCCAAACGACACCGATAGTCAATGCAACCGTCAGATCGATAATGATCTGCAGCTCCCAGGGACTCATATCGGTAAAGATGGCACGAATACTCGCCGCATCAGATTGAAAAACTGCGTAGCCTGTCACAGCGATCATGTCGATAAGCAGGATTAGCCAAAGGGTCCTCATTGCGTACTTCTCCGTAGGGTGAATGGCTATTAGTTTAGTTAGCGCGCTACTAGGAACAATTCCTTTAGAGGTAATTGAATTAGTCACAGGGCCATGCAGAATAAGGCGTTTACGGCGTCAGGTAGTGCAAATGGAGAGTCACTCGATTTTTGGGCAGCAAATTAAACATTGGCGAAAGCAACGAGGCTTAAGTCAACTGCGCCTGGCCACCGAATCCGGTATGTCGCAGCGGCATTTATCATTTTTGGAAACCGGTCGGTCCCGCCCGGGAGAGTCTGTGATAAATCGCTTGGCAGAGGCTTTGGCGATGCCGCTGCGGGAGCGCAACGAGCTGCTGGTGAGCGCCGGGTTTCCCAAAGCGTATCCGGAAAAGGCCCTGACAGATGCCGCCATCGCACCCTTCCAGCAGGCGGTAGATCAAATGCTGGAAAACCACCTTCCGTATCCTGCTTTCGTGATCAATCGATGGTGGGATTTGCTGGCTGCGAATCAATCTGCCAGAGCAATGTATCCAGTCGATTGGGATGCCCAACCCAACGGGATTGATCTGTTTCTTGGGCCTGGCCCCATGCGGGACAGTATCGAAAATTTTCCTGATGTGGCTTGGACGTTCTTAAATCGACTGCGCCAGGAGCATCGCGACAATGGGCCAGACGATCGCATGGAACAGCTGTTGGACCGAGCTCAGGAACTGCTGCGAGACGTGCCAAAACCAGCGGCCCAGGATCAGGGGGATTTGGTCATGTGTCCCATACTACGTGCAGGCGATCAAACCATCCGCACCCTCAGCATGATTGCGCGCTTTGGTAACACCCGGGAAATTACCACCGACGAATTGCGGGTAGAGCTGATTTTCCCTCAGGACCAAGTGGCCGCTGGTTTTTTTCAACATCTTGCCGCAAACGTCGCCTAGGGCAACGCGACTATTCGTAGCTGTCATCAAAGATAATTTCTTTTGCCAGTACGTTGTCCAGCGGCTGCACAACAATATTGTCGACGAATATTTCAGACACGACATCTGGATTTCCAATTCGAAACAACAATGTCACGCAGGCCGCCTGTGCTGGTGTGGGTAGCACCACTTCCAAAGCGTCCGAGGAATACCATTCGGCATCCTCTGCCTGTAGGAAGAATATATCGTTTTGGAGCACAAACTGGGTCGACGAGATGCACTCGGGGCCTAAAAACTGCGCCATCACCCGCACCGGGTCACTGAACCCCGCGCCTGTTTCGCTCACACGATAATCAAAGTTCACGCTCAGCGGTCGTTCATCCGCCAAATTGATCCGGGTACTGATAGAACTGAAGTTTGAGTCCACTGTATTGATAAATGCACCTCCAGAGTTTGTGTCGCTGTTTGCATCTGCCATGGGGTCGAAGCCAGCGCTGCGGAACCTGGAGAAAACGCCCAAATCGATTTCAAAGCCCTCATTGACGTAAACGCCCCCCGCAATTGCGGCATGGCTCGAAAGAACGGCACCCAACATCAATAACGTAAGTAGCTTCTTCATATCATCCCAACCCGGTATCTCGTGATTCTGTTACTACATACGCAAATATTCGAAACACACCGCCACCTACCAGGTATTCTTTTATTTTCGATTGCTGTGTGTGGCGCGACTTAGGTTGGATTGGTTGCTCGGGTTGATGTGGCAAATGTTGTGCTACACCCAATTGTGTCTTGCAGCGAGACCCAGGGTTGGTTAGCTTTCCGCAATGAGTAATTGGCAGTCGATGCAGAACTATGAGCTGGGTGAATGGACGGTAGAGCCCAGTCTCAATCGCTTGACCCGCCATGGCAGGGAAGTACGACTGACCACCAAGCTTATGGATTTGCTCAACCGTTTAGCCTCATCGGCCGGACAACTGGTAACCAGGGAAACGCTGCTGGCAGACGTATGGGGTGGTCGTTTGGTCAACGACGAAGTGTTGTCTCGCGCCATTGCGCAACTGCGTAGCGCATTGGACGATTCCGCTAAGGATTCGGTGTATATCGAGACCATACCTCGACGCGGCTATCGTTTGTTGGAGACTCCGCAGCCTATAGGTGAACAACCCACCCGCAGACGCGCAAGATCGTCGCAAGGGTTGCTGATCGCGCTGGCAGCCACAGGACTGTTTGCAGCGGTGGCATGGCTATTTCTTGGTAGCCAGGGGCGTCCAGACTTGTCCAATGAGACACCATCGCCAGAATTCTCTCAGGCACAGCAAATAACCGCTTGGCCTGGTCATGAAAAGATTGGTCAAGTATTGCCGCGAGCAGAAGAGATATTAACTGTAGCGCGCCAGGATAAGCAGTTCCAGATTCGCCGACTCAATTTGAAAGACGGCAGCTATGAGGTGCTTTTAAGCGCAACGTCTTTGCTTGCCGCTCCTGTGCTATGGGGGCAAACACTTATCTTTGTTGAAGTAGGCGCTACCTGCAGTGTCCAACGCTTTGATCTAAACACCCAATCTAAAGATAGGCTTGCCAGTTGCCTCACTGCCGCGCCAATTGGGCTGAGTCTGGTCGGTAATCGCCTGTCCTATACCGACGATCAGGGCAGATTAGCCGCGGTAGATCTAGAACAGGGCGAGACCAAGGTGCTTACCAAGCCGGGTGCCGCCCAAGTCGACATGCTGCCTGCTTGGTCACCTGATGGCAGCCAGATTGCCTTTTCCAGAGGCGATGAAATAACCGCGGAATTGCATTTGCTGAACGTGAACAGCGGTGCATTTAGGCAGCTCACATCAGATCGTCAGTTGGTTTTGGGGAGCACCTGGATTGGTGATGCAGCATTGGTGTTCTCGTCCGACCGGGACGGTGTACGGGAATTGTGGAAAATGCATTTGGCTGATGAGTCTTTGGCGCCGGTCGGCGTTTCCAACGGGTATGGGCCTCAGTACGATGAATCTTCGAACCGACTGTTTTACGAGCAAGCTCGCTTCTTTGCTGATATTTGGCGAATCGAAAATGGCCAAGAGCAGCAGATTGTGCAGTCTACTCGATACGATAATCATCCGACCATATCACCCGATGGCACCCAAATGGCTTTTGTTTCTTTACGCACTGGGCGGCCAGGTCTTTGGCTGGCAAATAGCGATGGAAGCAATGTCAGACTGCTCTATTCCTCAGAAAACGGTCGATTGACACGGCCAACATGGCACCCAGGCGGGAAGCATGTGATGGCTACGCTTGTAGATAACGCTGGGAGTCAGCTCATTGAAGTCCCCGTTGATGGAGCCGCGCTTCGGATTATTGAGTTTGCAGGTCAAGACGTGGCAATGGGCGTGTATTTGCCAGACGGACGAATTGCAACCGTCGGGCAAACTCGGTTCGGATCTGCCATTCTGATTCAGACAGGTAGAGAATTTCGCGCAACCCAAGGGACACATACCCGGCACATTCAGGTTTGTGGCGACGGCCAGCTGTTCTTTTCCCGGGTGGATAAGGCGGGGCTGTTTCGTCTGGATATCGCGACCCAGATTGTTGAAACAGTGGTGGCTGATCATCCCTCGCAATGGTGGAATCACTGGGCATGTGACGACAATCGTCTGTATTTTCGAGTGCGCGACGGCACCGCTTCTACCGATCACGCAGGAGCCGATATGCGATTGGAATCCGCGTTATTCGCAAGTGGCATTGGCCTGACGATGGACGCTCACGATGGAACTATATACGTGACCCAAGACCGCCAGGGAGAGGTGGATATCTTCGCGAAGCGCATTGCTCAGTAAATTGAGTGCATCTCTGGGTCATTCTAAGTTGTTGATTTAGCAGTTTGTATTTATCAAAGAGATAAAAAGGAGAAGAAAAGGGGGAAAAGAAAAGGACGACTTTATGCTGGCATGCCAAGTTGTGGGCACTTCGCAAACTTGGAGCCAACCATGCAAATCAATCTGCCTTTTCTACACGCTAAAACTGTAAAGAATTCTTGTCGCACTGCGTATCTGGTGATCGCCGCCATCCTCAGTCTATTGGCTGCCGGAAATACGATCGCCCAATCTAACTGTGATGGCGTCCTGCTGGTCAGCGATTACACCGCCAGCCAAATCCGGGTTTTTGATGCCTGCGACGGTACGTATCTGAATGACTTCCCCAGTGGAATAGGACTAAGCGGGCCGCAAGCAATAGTCCTCGGGTCGGATGAACTAATCTACGTTGTCAGTGAGCAAAACCATAAAGTCCTGCGCTTTCGATCGGATGATTTTAGCTTTGTGGATGAGTTTATTCGTACCGACACAGCAGGTGTACTCAACCCAACGGGATTGGCAATTGATGCCAATGGTGATGTGCTTGTTGCAGGATTCTCAACCAACAACGTCGCCAGGTTTTCTGCCAATACTGGAGACTTTCTTGCAGAAGTGGTCGCGCCAGGAAGCGGTGGTTTGATTGAGCCAGATGCAGGGATGATCTTTGATCAGGCAGGAAATCTGCTGGTACCAGCGTTTGGGAGTAGTCGGGTTGTAAAATACGACGCACAATCAGGCGCAGTGCTGGCTACCCTGGCAGACGATTCAGATGGCGCTGTAAATGCCGCGCGGACGATAGTCGAATCAACCGATGGAAATACCCTTTGGGTAACCAGCTGGCGCAATGGACGGGTATTGCGTATTGCCAACGATGAGGTTGCAACTCTGACCAACTACGGCCGCCCCTCTGGTTTGGCTTTCAACCCCATCGACGGGAAGTTGGTTGTGGTAAGCGATCAAAATGGTGCGGTCTCCACAATTGACCCTGCCACTGGTGATAAGGGCGTGCTCTCTGCCGCAGTAGACAACCCGCTCTTGGCGCCTACTTTCGTGACCTATCTGCAAACCAATAGCAGCGCCGAAGTGGCTCTGAATGATCAGTATTGGATTGTAGGAAGTGGCGCCTTTGACGACGCTGGCAAGCTCAGTATCGCCGATGCGGTATCCACAGCGGGAGCACAATTTGGTGAAGCGTTTGATCCCTCGGCGGTCATGCGCCCGCGGTGGGGAAGTATAGAAATCGAATTTTTTGACTGTAACTCGGCCATGTTGAGTTGGCAGTCAGAAGGTGCGGACTCCGCCCAGTTCGGCACTGGTGGATATCCGCTGGAGCGACTGCTTAATAACCAAAGCCAGGCCGAATGTGAGGCACAGGATTTTACCGCAGGGATTGATCCGAACTGGTTTGCTGGCACCTGGTATGGTGGTCCTTCGCGCAATGGGGAGGGCATCTTGCTGGACGTTTTTGACGGCAACCTGGGATTCGCTGCCTGGTTTACGTTCACCAAGCCCTGATCACATGCATCCGCTCCTCGGTGGCTCCTAGGTCGCCGGGGCAGTTCTAACACAACCGAGAATTCATACTCAGCTGTCAACGGATGGGTTAAGCTCGTGATTTTTCACCAGGACTAATCCGATGAGCCAATTCCCAGACGCCAAGCAACTTCTTTCAACGCTACATCAAGATGGAAAGCTGACACTTTCCATTGAGCCGGATCAAGTTGCCATACCGGCAGAAGATGAAGTGGTAGTGCGCATGGAGGCGGTGCCCATCAATCCCTCGGATTTAGCTTTGCTGTTGGCACCAGCCAAGATGGACTCGCTTCGATCAGAAGATCACGCCGGCCACCCAGCTCTGGTGGCAGACGTCGAGCCTAAGATGATGCGGGCGTTCCAAGGTCGCGTAGATCAGAAGCTGCCAGCAGGGAACGAAGGGGCTGGAACGGTTGTCGCGGCAGGCAGTGGTGCTCATGCGCAGTCGCTTCTCGGCAAAGTGGTCAGTATTGTGGGCGGCGAGATGTATCGGACGCATCGAGTGACAAAGGCTGCCATGGCGGTTCCTCTTCCAGATGGGGCGGCGGCCCGAGAAGGTGCTTCCCTCTTTGTGAATCCCATGACGGCGCAAGCGTTTCTGAACACCATGCGGGATGAGGGGCATTCCGCGATTGTGCACACCGCGGCCGCATCCAATTTGGGTCAGATGCTGGCGAAGCTTTGCAGCAAGGAAGGCGTTCCATTAGTAGCGATAGTCCGCAGTGACGCTCAGGTTGCGGTTTTACGAGAGCTTGGCGTGGAATTTGTGCTCAACTCCTCGGATGAGGACTTCTTCAATGGGCTTGTGGCGGCGTTGGTTCAAACTGGTGCAACGTTGGCATTTGACGCTATTGGCGGCGGCTCAATGGCAGACACAATTCTTACAGCCATGGAAGTGGCAGCAGCGCAACGCGGAGATGAGTTTAGCGTGTATGGCTCAACGCAGCACAAGCAAGTTTATATTTATGGTCGGTTGGATACGGGAGAGACCAAGCTTTCTGCCAGTTACGGTATGTACTGGGGCGTCGGCGGCTGGTTGCTAACTCCCCGACTGAGCGCGGCAGGTCGAGAGCGCATGATTGAGATGCGCATGTATGCAGTAAAAGAGCGCAACGGTATTTTTGCCAGTGAGTACACCAGCGAAATTTCTCTGGAAGATATGGTA
>CAZVYE010000094.1:10062-13571 GCA_964630895.1 uncultured Gammaproteobacteria bacterium
ACACTTGTTCAGCACAGAATTTGACTCATATGGTTGATCGGGACAGGTATCGGGGTTGCTTCCTGGGCTTGGCGGCAGGTGACGCGCTGGGGGCTCGCTACGAAGGCGGGGTGCTTGAGCGGGCGCTTTGGAAAGTAGTCGGCAGAACCGCGGGCGGCAAGCTCAGGTATACGGACGATACGCAGATGGCTATGGATATAGCGGTCTCCGTGCTGAGATGTGGTGAGGTAAATCAAGACGATTTGGCGCGCCAGTTTGCGCGAAGTTATCGCTGGTCTCGGGGGTATGGTCCAAGCGCGGCAGTGCTGTTAAGAAAGATCCGAGCGGGCACGCCATGGCAGGATGTTAATCGGGCGAAATTCCCTACTGGCTCTTATGGAAATGGGGCAGCAATGCGAGCGCCAATCATTGCTTTATTGCACCCGCATGCGGATAACGAGCTAGAGAAAGACGTTATCCGCGCTTCGGAAATCACCCACGCTCACCCCAACGCGATTGCAGGAGCGCAATTGATTGCAGCGGTAACCCAGGCGTTCTTGAAAGATTGCAGCGCGCAACAGATTGTTGAGATGCTTAAGGCAGGGCACTGGGGTGATGCCTTTGCAGCAAAGATCGTCTGTGTTGAAGAATTGTTGCAGATGCCGAGTATGGCAAGTCCAAGAGAAATCAGGCGGCGTCTGGGAAACGGAATGGCTGCGCTGGATTCTTGTGCAACTGCCGTGTTCTATGCGTTGCGTTTTCAGCCGCAGCCAGCAAATGGGATGTTTTCGCATATTGCGAAATTGGGTGGCGATGTAGACACCATTGGCGCGATGGCTGGCGCAATTTGGGGTGCCAGCAATGGTGTAGAACAGCTGTTGATGTATGAGGAGAAGATAGAGGCCGCCGACGATATTGTGCAGCTCGCAGACAAAATGCATGCCTTGCAAAGTTTGGAATTGTAGACCCAGCTCTCTTAATCGGTGTCGTTCTCTGGATCAGTTTGCGCTTATTGCAACGAAGCTTACTAACAGGAGAACGAAATGAAGCTCATCATAAACTGCGCGTTTGCACTACTTGCACTGGGGCTGGCTTCGGCTGCTGCAGCGGACGCTCCGCTGAAAAGCTCGCTGGATCTAACCATGGATCAGGCCAAACAAGTCCAGGAGATTCAAGCCAAATACCGTAAGGAGTTTCGCTCAGTGCGCGGTGACTACAATCGCGAAAGTCGCGCTTTGCGCCGCGCCCGGGTGGACAATGATGCGGCAACTGTGGAGAAGCAGGAGGAAGTCACCGCCGCTTTAGAAGAACAATTGCGTGCAATTAAGAACGCCGAGAACGCGGAAATATACGCGTTGCTGTCGCCGGAGCAAAGCCGGAAGTTTGACCAGGTTATAGCGCAACGCCGGGCTATGGTTGGAAGCTCACGAGACGCCAATATCTTTGATTAGCAGCGTCCAGCGGACATATTTAGATTCTATACGCTCGGTGCCCTACTGGCGCGCCGAGCACATCCAACGGCCTTTCATTGCGCGATTTCTTCCCGCAATATTTGCGTAGCATACGACAACCTTCCAGCGCGCTCCGGCTCCTTGCATTTAAAATATTCATCGACTAGTTGTTCGAAATAGATAACTATTAGTGCTGCAACGCAGGCGTAGTATCGCCAGCTTAACAATGGGAGCAATATGCAAGACGCGTTTGAGATTGGAGGCCAGGTCATCCAGCCTGGTACCAGCGAAATAGTAAAAATACCTCTGAGTCGCCTGTCAGATCACACGCTAATGAGCCTCACTGTCAAAGTATTACATGGTCGCAAACCAGGGCCCGTAATGTTTGTCAGCGCAGCGATTCACGGTGATGAAATAATTGGGGTGGAGATCATTCGTCGCATTGCCGCCATGAAGCAGCTCAAGCGTCTGCGCGGCACGCTGTTGCTCATTCCCGTAGTCAATGCGTACGGATTCAATGGATTTAAGCGCTATTTGCCGGACCGCAGAGATCTCAATCGCTCATTCCCTGGCCGGGAGGCAGGCTCGCTGGCTGCTCAACTCGCCCACGCCATGATGTCGCAGATTGTGGCCCCATCCGACTTTGGGTTGGATTTACACAGCGCGGCGGTACACCGCGACAATCTGCCCCAGATAAGAGCAGATCTGACTATTGATGGTGTGCGCGAACTGGCAGAAGCATTCGGGGCACCCATAACCCTGGACGCAAAGGTGCGAGATGGCTCATTGCGTGAGGCGGCAGAGAAGGTCGGTTGCAAAATGCTGCTGTTTGAGGCCGGAGAAGCGCTACGATTTAACGAGGCGGCAGTTCGGGTAGGTGTGAAGGGTGTACTTCGAGTCATGCGGCATGTGGGAGTGCTGGCTCCTGAAAAATCGCCCAGTTCGCGACGGACCACGGTTTTTTCCCAGTCTAGCCACTGGTTGCGAGCACCTATTGGGGGCCTCATGCGGGCGAAGAAGAAGCTGGGAGATACGGTGCGCAAGGGAGAAGCGATGGCATACATCAGCGATCCCTTTGGCGAGGTTGAAGAGGTGGTAGAGGCGAAAGCGGACGGAATCATCATAGGACGAGCCAATATGCCGGTGGTGAACCGAGGCGATGCGCTATTTCACGTAGCCCGAGTGGGTGATATCGCACAGGCCGAACAGAGTCGAGATTCAATAGAGAGCGATCTTATTTCAGACCCTTTATTTGATGATGAGTTTATTGTCTGAACCTGCTGCTGCGACCGAGAGGTTCTCGGCCGCGGCATACACAGACTATTGTGGCCTGTTGGGCGCCATGCTCTCGATAAACTGAACCGCAATTTCTCTGGTCAATTCCTGACCCAATGCTTCCGCGTACGTCACATTTGTCGCTGCGGCGATCACTAACTCGTATTCTGGTACCAAGAGCAGTGAGGCAGTGCCGCCTGAAACCATGCCAGGATGGCCAACCACAGTTGTCACATGGCCATCTGCATTCAAGTCACGCACTACCCAGCCAAGGCCATAGTCTCCCACTTCACCGTCCTCCAGCTTGGTTGGTGTCATGAGCTCTGTAATGGAGTGCCGATTGGCCAGTTTCCCAGACAGAAGAGCGTTGCCAAAGCGGACTAAATCTTCAGGAGTAGATTGCAGTGATTTGGCTGCTTCTACGCAGGATAGCTCGGCTTGCGGTGCGAATTGCAGCCCGAGGCGCGGCATTTTCGCCATGGCGGGATAATAGAACGTTGCGTCATTCTCAGTAGCAAACGAACTGGTGCTCTGCATACCTGCTGGTTCAATTACAAGACGCAGCAACAACTTTGAGAAATCCTCTTGCGCAGCATGACTTGCCGCAATACCGGCCAAAATCCAGCCATTGGAAGAGTATTGGTAGCGCTCACCTGGACTGAAACGAAGCTCGTCGTCAATAAATAGCTGGACTTTGCTTTCGTCTGTATTACACGGCGTGCGTCGAAACCGCTCAGAGTCACCACGGATGCCTCTTATGCCAGCGGTATGGCTCATCAAATGACGCAGTGTAATCTGCGCATA
>CAZVYE010000095.1:0-13427 GCA_964630895.1 uncultured Gammaproteobacteria bacterium
CTAACCTTGATGCGGATATCGGTAGTCCGTAGCGGAAACAAACGTCTCTTTGATTGCACGAGGTGAAACCCAGCGTTGCAAATTGAGAATACTGCCAGCTTTGTCGTTGGTGCCAGAAGCGCGGCCGCCACCGAAGGGCTGTTGACCAACTACAGCGCCAGTGGGTTTGTCGTTGATATAAAAGTTGCCCGCAGCAAAACGCAGCTGCTCCGTCATATGGCCAATAGCTTGACGGTCCTTGGCAAAAATGGCGCCGGTTAATGCGTACTGGGTTGCCGCATCAATGGCATTCATGGTTTCTTCCAGCTGATCATCTGGGTACCGAACCATGGTCAAAACGGGGCCAAAAATCTCTTCCACCATCAACTTCGCGTCAGGTCGGTCTGCAACTACCACGGTGGGTTCTACAAAGTAGCCCTGGCTGTCATCGCAGTTCCCGCCAAACAATACATTATGATCTTCTGCTTCTTGCGCGTGCTGGATATAGCCTTTGATCTTTTGGAAAGAGCGCTCGTCAATGACCGCTGCCATGAAATGGCTCAGGTCAGACGGGTCGCCCATGCTGATGGACTTGATTTGACGCTCCAGCTCTGCCGTTACATCGTCCCATAGCGAGTCGGGAATAAACGCTCGACTGGCCGCAGAGCACTTCTGACCTTGATATTCAAACGCCCCTCTGACCAGCGCGGTCGCAACGGCTTTTGCATCGGCACTTTGGTGCGCCAGCACAAAATCTTTTCCGCCTGTTTCACCCACGATACGGGGATAGGAACGATAATTCGCTATATTCTTACCCACGCTCTGCCACAGGTGCTGAAATGTCTTGGTAGACCCAGTGAAATGGATTCCGGCCAGGTCCGGATGATTCAAACAAGGATCACCAACATCAGCGCCATCACCGGGTAAGAAATTGATTACGCCTGGAGGCAGTCCAGCCTCTTCCAATAACTGCATGGTAAACCATGCGCTGTAGACCTGAGTATTGGAGGGCTTCCAAATCACCGTATTGCCCATCAGTGCTGGGGCTGACGGCAGGTTGATACTGATAGACGTGAAGTTAAATGGTGAAACGGCGAACACAAATCCTTCTAATGGTCGGTGATCTAGTTGGTTCCACATGCCCGGCACGGACACGGGCTGCTCCTGGTAGATTTGCTCAGCAAATTTGCAGTTGAAGCGCCAGAAGTCGATCAGCTCGCACACGGCGTCAATTTCTGCCTGGAACACAGTTTTGCTTTGGCCAAGCATGGTAGAAGCGTTTACCCGGTCGCGCCAGGGACCAGCCAGTAGATCTGCCGCGCGTAAGAAGATTGCCGCTCGCTCATGGAAGGGCATGCGACTCCACGCGCCGTGGGCGTCGTGAGCGGCTTTGATTGCGCGCTTCGTTTCATCTTCGCCGCACTTATAAAATGTGGCCAGCTTATGCTGATGATTGTGGGGCATGCGCGAGTAATCGGGGCGATCAGTCTTGACGCGCTCACCACCTATTATCGCGGGAATCTCGAGCTGCTGAGATGCCAAATCCGCAAGGGTCTTTTCTAGAGATGCCCGCTGGGCAGTGCCGGGCTCATATTGGCGAACCGGCTCGTTGGCTGGGGTTGGTATCGTAATAACAGCGTCCATAGCAAACCTTATTCTTGATTGGCGGTCAGGGGGCCTGCATTGTCCCTAATCGCAGCCCAAGTTCCAAGACCACCAGACCGGAGATTCTGGCATAGCCGTCGGTAACGGATGACCGGGCAAATCAACTATGCCAAAATTGCCGGTCGAACGAAGGATTAAAGAATGGCTGCAGATTTCGAAGCGTTTCGTCAGCGACGCAAACAAGGTAACGACAAGGTGCTGGATACCAAAAGCCTTGCGATAAAGCGTTTCTTTGGTTTGGATAAGACCGTTTATGGAGACGGTGCCTTAACCGGAAAAACCAAGGAGCTACTCGGCCTGGTGGCTTCAGCAGTATTGCGTTGTAACGACTGTATTGATTATCACCTGGAGCAATGCGTGGAGGCAGGTTTCTCCAAAGACGAAATCGACGAAGCTATGAGTGTGGCGCTCATGGTAGGTGGATCTATAGTCATCCCCCATGCTCGTCACGCGGCAGAAAGTCTGGAATACCTGTTGGCAAACCGTGCTGATATCTGATTCCCACCAGTTTATATTCGTACACGTGCGTAAGGTTGCTGGTACCTCCATGCGAGCCGTATTGGAGCCGTTTGCCGTGGCACCACCAAAGTCCAAGTGGAACAAGATAGTCTCCCGTGCAGGCTGGACCAGCGACTACCATCGCCACCATTTTCGCGCGCACGCGCCGCTTGTTACCGCGCAGGAGCTAATGCCTCCGGAGAAATTCGCTCACTATTTTAAGTTTGCCTTTGTGCGCAACCCTTGGGGCAGGCTGTGGTCAGAATATCGGTTCCTGCGTCGTTCCAAAACGCATAAGCGACATAAGAAAGCTATGAGTCTTGAGTTTTCTGATTTTCTGCGCTATCAGTCGCAGCGCAAGGATGCGTACGTTCTACCCATGTTGTCAGACCAGAGTGGTGATCTGGCGCTAGACTTTCTCGGCAAGATGGAGTCGCTTGAGGACGATTTTGCCCACATTTGTGAGCGTATTGGCTTGTCGGGGGAGACATTGCCGCGTCTGAATACAGGCAAGCGGAAGGCTTACCATGAACATTATTCAGACGCCGACAGAGACTTTGTTGCCCAGCATTGGGCGGCGGAAATAGAGCAGTTCGGATACTCGTTTGGCGACGACTTAACCTGACTTCCTGGTCGCTTTCCGCTTTAGCTTTTTCTTCAGCGTCTTTTTCGTAGCCTTACGCGCGGCAGCCTTCTTCAAGGTCTTTTTCTTGCCGGCGCCGTTCGCCTTAGTGTCGCCAGATTTCGACTTGCGCGCCTGACTTAAGGTTTTTCGTTTACCACCAACCGGTTTGCCAGTCTTATAAACCGCTTCCTGTAGTTCTTCAAAGGCGGCACCTATAAGTTCGCCCACATAGTCCACATCCGGTACTGCGTCGCGACAGGCCATCAACCCAAAGTCAATCGAGTCACAATAGGAGATGACGGTTATGTTGAGCGCTTGCCCGTCTACTAAAACAGAAAGCGGATAGTTCGCCAGCATTTTGGCCTGTCCGAAAAACAGCGGTTTTCGGGGGCCGGGTACGTTAGAAATTGTAACGTTCGCGGGTGGTGGAACCCACTCGGTCAGGTGAAATCGATTGAGAACTGCGACCAGTCCTTGGGCCATGACTGCAAAAGTTGTCGCCGCGCCTGCGGATACCTCAGACACTTCGCGTTTTGCCTGCATAGTGGACGCGCCAATCGCGCGAATTCTTGCGATTGGGTCAGTTTTGTCAGTTCCCAGCCTCGCACCTACATAGGTGATTTGATTACCCGCCCGATTGATTTGCCGCACGGACACGGGAACTGTGGCCATTAGCGTCTTTTCTGGTAACGCCTTCTTTTCCAGTAAGTATTGGCGCAAGGCACCTGCGCAAATGGCCAGCACAATATCGTTGACAGTGGCTCCAGCGTCTTTGCCCAGCTTGCGTATTGCAGACAGACTTAAAGACTTCACCGAGAAACGGCGCGCGCCGGAAATTGGTACATTAAACAGGGTTTTTGGTGCCGTGAATGGGACTGGAGAGTTGTCTGGCTTCAAGCCCACGGTTTTCATGCCGTGACCGAGCAACAGTTTACCCACGTCTGCACTAAGCTGTGCCTGCTGCACCAACCCTTTTGCTGCGCCTACCGCTTTTCCAATCAGCCCCGTAGTACGGTGGCGGCGGGTTTTCTTACTCAATCCCGACCAGGGGGCTCGCGGTATTTCTACGGTCTCTTCCGTAAAGCACGATTCCAGGATTTCAATCCCACCCATACCATCAATAGCGGCATGATGCATTTTCATGTAGATGGCAAACTGGTTATCCGGCATGCCCTCGATCACATGAAATTCCCAGAGGGGTCGTTCGCGATCCATAACGCGGCTATGTAGACGAGAGACCAGCTGCAAAAGTTCCTTGCGCGTACCGGGTTTTGGTAGCGCAGAGTGGCGAACGTGGTAATCCAAATCAAAGTGATCGTCCTCTTCCCACTCGGGAACCACAAATGGCAAAGTAGTAGACAATCGCAGATTGAATGGCGGCCCGGCTGGCTGCTCACGTAGTTGTTCCAACAGATCGCGGATGAAGTTGCCTTCGTAATCTTCCGGAATCTCCAGTATGACCAGACCGGCAACGTTTACCGGCGATCGCTGGGTCTCAAGAGCTAAAAAAGCCAGATCCAATGCGTTTAGGCTGGTCCCCACTGTATTTCCCTCAACTGCGCGAGCATTGATCATGGCGTGCTGTTTGTACACTGTCAATGCGTATGCACCCAGTGTGGGGTTGCGCGAAGTCCGTGGTATTCTCCGCGCCGAACCCCGAAATGGATCGTTAAGCCTATGTCGGATGCCAAGCGGCCTCAAAGTTGTTGGATCGTAACGGACGGTGCTGCTGGCAACGAAAATCAGTGCTTGGCGGTTGCGAGGTATCTGGATTTGGCGCCGCAAGTTCATCGCATCGAACTGCGCCAGCCGTGGGAATCCGTAGCCCCTTATTTTCGTTCAGGCCTATTGCGCGCGATCAAGGAACCTCTGTCCAGCCACTTGCGGGGACCGCTGCCAGACCTGCTGCTGGCTGCGGGGCGGCGCAGTACCCTGGCAAGCCTCGCGGCTCGTCGCCTTAGCGGTGGAAAAACCTTTGTAGTGCAAATATTAGACCCCAAAATTGCGCCGTCGCATTTTGATTTGGTCTGCTGCCCTGCTCACGATGCGCTAGATGGGCCCAACGTGATTGCCACAAGGGGCGCCTTGCATCAGGTGGATGCGGATTATCTGGCGATAGCGCGCGACAAATGGGCGGACAAACTGGCGGCGTTGCCCAGTCCTAGATTGGGTGTATTGGTCGGCGGGTCTTCGCGCCATTTTGAATTGGATGAAGAATACCTTTCTCAACTTGTCACCGCGTTCCGAGCCCAGCATCAAGTAGAAAGTGTGATGGTGACAGCTTCTCGTCGCACGCCAGATAGCAGCGTACAGTTTTTGCGAAAGCTGTTTGATGATTGCCCAGGTTTTGTCTGGGCCGGGCCCGAGGACGGCGATAATCCCTATGCAGGCATATTGGCTTGGGCCGACGCGCTGTTGGTCACTGCTGATTCAATAAATATGCTCAGCGAAGCGTGCGGCACCGATTTGCCTGTATATACCGTGCCGCCTGCTGGTGCAGACAAGCTGGTGCGTTTCCTGACGCCACTGATGCAATCTGGCAGGGTAGGGAGACCAGAGCAAACGCTACAGCCTGGAGACCTGACGCCACTGCGAGAAGGTAAGCAGGTTGCCGAGCGCATTCTTTCGTCTTTCGCTGAGTCTCGTGCATCGCAGTTATGACCAAAATTATCGACTGGACCGACACGGGAGCGCCTCGTTCAACCACCTACGACGACATTTACTTCAATTCTGAGGACGGGCGAGCTGAAACAGAGTACGTGTTCTTAAGAGGTTGCAACCTGCCGGTCGCCTGGCAGCAAAGCCGAAGCTTTACCGTAGGCGAACTGGGCTTCGGTACGGGGCTTAATTTTCTGGTCACTCTGGATGAATGGCGTCGAACGCGCAAATCGGACCAATACCTGCACTTTGTTTCTGTTGAAAAACATCCGCTGAGCCCAGCAGATATGCGCAAAGCGCTTGGGGCCATAGGCGGCTTGTCTGATTTGGCCCAGAAGCTATGCGAGCAACTTGAATATCGTCCCACTGAGGGCTTTCACCGCTTTGAATTCCCTGAGCATCGCTGCATCTTAACCTTGTTGGTGGGGGACGTGCTGGGGTGCCTTGAGGAGCTGGAAGCCCAGGTGAATTGTTGGTATCTGGATGGCTTTGCACCCGCAAAGAACCCACAAATGTGGCGGCCAGAAGTGTTTACCGAAATGGCCCGTTTAAGCGCCCCAGGAGCGGCACTGGCAACCTTTACCGCTGCCGGGCAGGTGCGCAGAGACCTTGAGGTCTCGGGTTTTGAGATGCGCAAAGAGCCGGGTTTTGGGCGCAAGCGAGAGCGTCTGGTGGGGCGATTTGCCGGAGTCTCAAGCGCCACAACGGCAACTGCGGATGATGCACCCTGGTATCGCACCAAGGCGGCTGAGCTGAATTTCCAAATTGACGGTTGCGGAGTTGCCGGGGCGTGCATTGCGCGCTCTTTGGGTTTGCGCGGGTACGCAGACCGAATCTACGGTGACGCTACATCTGCTGCTTCACAAATTCCCCAGGCGCTGGTGATGCCCAGATTGGACAGCGACCAAAGTCTTGCGGCCACGTTTTTTGATGCTTCCTTTCAATATGCAAGACGCACCTGGCAGTCTCTAGAACTATGGAATCCGTTGCCAGTTACTCGGGTAGCTGCGACCGACGCCCAGTCCAAGCGTTTCCCTGGTATTGCCGAGTTTTGGCACAACAAAGATCCCGATGGATTTCCACTGGTGGAATGGCAGGAAACGCCGACGGTGCAGGGCTTATTTTTTCCAAAAGCTGGGTTTGTGGCAGGGCCCGCTGCCATCGACGCGCTTATTCAAACTAGCGGATTCGAGTACCTTTCTAACGATATGCCCAGTTCGCCCAGCTGGATCGCGCGAGGCATGGGCACGTTTGAAAGCGCGCCGAATGAGTCCAAGCTGATTGCCCCGCGTTATGGGCAGATTAGTCGGTTTGCCCAGCAAAACGTGCCAGAACCTTGGAACGCGAGAGGCCTGGTAGGGAAGCGCTATTGGTTGCCCATCAACTCCGAATCAGCCTGGGTTGGAGCGACATTCGACAAGTCACCCGCCCCTATGTCGGCCGCAGAAGACGCGCGAAATTTAACCGGTTTATTGCAGAGCTTTCCATTTTTGGAGTCGCATTTGTCGGCGTCAGCTCTGGAGTCGTGGTGCGGGGTACGCGCGACATCAAGGGATCGCTTGCCTATCGTTGGATTACTACCTAAGTATGGCGACTTCCATCGTCACTTTTCGGATCTGCACAAGAGCGATTTGCTGGCTCGAAACAAGGGCCCTATGATAACCAACCGAGTAGTGTTGACGGCTTTGGGGGCGCGCGGATTTACCAGTGCCCCACTGGCGGCAGAACTGGCAGTTTCGCAAGTTCTGGGTGACCCTTGGCCCCTGCCACGTTCCGTGGCGATTGCGCTGGCAGCTACCAGGTTTTGGGTAAGAGACCTGCGCCGCGGCAAGGGCTAGTCTTCTAGCACTGCGCTCCAGAGCGCAGCCACCGGTTCGGCAGCTTCCTGCAGAAAGTTTGCCGCGCTATCATCAATCGGTAATCCCAGGCTGTCTTGCAGCAACAAGTCTTGTAACTCGCGCCACAGCGCCAAAACTCGTTCGACCAGGTCTGGGTTTATCAGTTCTTGCTCGGAAAGGGCATGCAAAACGTCGTCTACCTTTGTTGGCAATGTATCTAGCTGTGCTGCCCATATGAGGACGCTGGCTTGCGCGATGAATTCAATATCGGTCTTGCCACCTGGGCTGTGGCGTAGGTTTTCAGCGGTGGTGTTGTTGGCTAGCTCAGATCGCATCTTCTCACGCATTGAGCGAATTTCTCTGGCTAACTCTGGCCAATCTGGAGCCGACAAAAGAGCCTGCTTTTTGATCTTCGAAAAATTGCTGGCAGTTTTGGCATCGGATTTAATGGGTCGCGCTCGTGTGAGGGCCTGGAGCTCCCATACCCATGCTTTAGATTGTTGGTATGCGGAGAAAGCCTGCAGGCTACTTACCAGCATCCCGCTGTTGCCGTTGGGACGCAGCCGCATATCGACCTCGTAAAGTCGACCCAAATTGCTTCTGGTCGTGAGGATGTGCACGGCTCGCCGAGCACAACGAACAAAAAACTGATCCGCTGCCACAGGCTTGGCTCCGGTGGTGTTTGCGCTCTCGTCAGCTCCCGAATATAGAAATACCAAGTCCAGGTCCGAATCAAAACGCACATCAAAGCTGCCCAGCGAACCGTAGCCGATGGGAACGAGTTCAGCAGGTTCGCTCCTCGATGGAACCGGCTCTCCATGTTTGAGCGCAGTGTCGCGCCAGGCCAATTTGCACGACACATCAACCAGTGCACTGGCCAAATTGGTCAGGTGCTCGGTGGTTTGTATGGCGTCCAGTCGCTGATCTAGAAAACACACTGCCAGTGCCAATTTCGCACTTTGCTGCACTTCCCGCAGCGCCAGCATTTCTCGCTCTAAACCGTCGTCTCCGGTTTGCTCCAGGGCGGTGTCCAACTGCTCGGCGAAGTTCAGCGCAAGTGGCTTGGATGGGTCGATCAAATCGTCCAGCATGGATGGCTTTGCGGCAAGCTGTTTGGCAACCCAACTACTTTTGGAGCATAGCTTGACCACCCGTTGCCACATAAGCGGCTGTCGTGCCATCAGCGCCAGATAATTGCTACGGCGGACTATCGATTCCAGTATTGGTGTAACCCGCGAAATGGTCACTGATGGATTAGTCCGTTGCTGCGCCAGTGTTAACAGCATCGGCATGCATTCATTCACTCGCTTGCGTGCGGCTTGGCCGGCAGCTCGTAATCTGGTTCCAGTCTTAAGTGCAAAGAGAAAGTTGGCGCTGCTATCGGCATCCTCAAAGCCTTGGGCTTTGAGTGCCGCACTGAGGTTCGCATGGTCGTCTGCCTGAGCCCAGGTTTTGTACGCCCACCGTTCGGCCCATTGTGATTGGTCTGCACCATCTGCGAGTTGTGCCTGTCGATCGGAGAAGAGCTGTTGAAACTGTTGGCTAACCGCTTGTCTTTGCGCCTCCAACTCAGCAAGCAGTTCCGACCAGTTCGAAAAACTCATGGTTTTCGCGATTTGGTCACCGGTAGTGGCGTCCGGCAGATTGTGGGTTTGTTGGTCTGCAATTTGTTGAACTCGGTTTTCCAAAGTGCGCAGCATTGCGTAGGCCTCGCGCAACGTCTCACCACTTTTCCGGTCAATTACGGATTGCTCGGTCAACAGTTTTAGCGCGGCGCGGGTGCCGCGTGCGCGCAACGTGCTATTGCGTCCGCCCCGCACCAGCTGATGGGCCTGGACGATAAATTCGATGTCCCGGATACCTCCGGGCCCCAACTTGAGATGGTCTTGAGCGTCGTCCGCAGATAATTCTCTGCGAATCATGGCCTTCATCTTTAGCAAGGAGTCAAAGGCCTCGTAGTCCAGATATTTGCGGTAAATAAACGGTCGTAGCGTCTGCAGGAATTCCTCTCCTGCGACCAAATGACCCGCGACGGGGCGTGCTTTGATCCATGCGTAGCGTTCCCAGTTTCGGCCCTCTCGCTGGAAGTAGGTTTCCATGGCTGCAAAGCTCAATGCGGCTCGACCGGCATTCCCGAACGGTCGAAGTCGCCAATCTACTCGATAGACAAATCCTTCGGCGGTAATTTCTCCAAGCCATTTGCTTATCTTGCGAACAATCTTCTGACAATAGTCTTCGGCGCTAAGATTTCGACCTCTGGCAGTCTCACAGAAACCCTGACGGTCAAATGCCATTACCAAATCAATATCTGATGAGAAGTTCAGCTCTTCGCCGCCCAACTTGCCCATTCCAAACAGTACGATGCGAATGGCTTCACCGCCATCGTCGCACAGAACCCCAACGTCCGCGGTGGCTCTAGATAGCACTGCCTGCAGAGTCGCATCAGCCCACTTAGAGAGATCTGTCAGGACTTCATCCAGTGGGGCCTGACATTGGGTGTCTCGCAACAAGATATGCAGCATCGCGCGGTTTCGCAGGCGTCTTAGTCCCCGCATTAGCTGCGCTTCGGATTTCGCACACCGGGTGAACCTCGTCAGCGTTTGTGCCAGATTTGAGGTGGTCAAAGATTGATCAAGACAGCCTGAGTTTTGCCATCTTTTTAGCCATCGCGACTCGGAAGCTGCGATGCGTTGTGCAAACTGACTGAACTCAGGAATTTGCATTCCCTTAAGCAGTCGGCTCCGCAACGGGCCTGGGCCGCTTTAGTACCTGCTTTAACACCACAAAACCCAGCAGGCCGGATACTACAGAGCCCATCAAAATACCCACTCGATCGTTTATGACGAGATTCGCGCCGCTGCCTTCGAATGCGAGTGATGCAATGAAGAGGCTCATGGTAAATCCAATGCCACAGAGCATGGAAATACCGTAAATCATCGGCCAGGTCAGCTCTTTCGGTAGTCGGACCAGGCGCAGCTTGGCCGCCACGTAACAGAAACCAAACACTCCGATTTGCTTACCCAAAAATAGACCCAGAGCGATTCCTAACGGTATTGGCCCCAGAATTTCATCTGGCGACATGCCGATTAAAGGAATACCGGCGTTGGCGAAACCAAATACGGGCAGTATGAAAAACGCAACTGTGCCGTGCAGATCGTGTTCCAAAGATCGTAATGGAGAGTCATTTGGATTATTGGGGTTGTGCACTGGGATGAACATGGCAAGGACGACACCTGCAAGCGTCGCATGGACGCCAGACTTGAGTACCGCAGCCCACAGAATAAGACCGACTACCAAATACGGCGTGCGCGACATAACCTGTCTTCGATTTAGCACGGCCAAAGCGGCCACACACACCGAGGCGATGATCATGGCGGCGACTGAAAGATTGGCGGTGTAGAAAAAGGCGATGATTAGAATTGCGCCCACATCGTCGAAGATTGCCAGCGTAACCAAGAACATCCTCAGGGATGGAGGAACGCGGTCTCCCAGCAAACTCAGTATGCCCAGTGCAAACGCTATGTCGGTTGCTGCCGGAATCGCCCAGCCCTGCATCGCATCGACATTTCCCCAATTAAATCCAGCATAAATCAATGCCGGGACGAGCATGCCGCCTATGGCCGCTACTCCTGGTAATGCAGCGTCAGCGGGGTTGCGCAGTTCACCTACGGTAATCTCTCGTTTCAGTTCTAATCCCACCAGCAAGAAAAAGACCGCCATGAGGCCATCGTTGATCCAAAGCAGCATGGGTTTTGCGATTTCGAAGGTGCCGACCTGAACGGCCACAGGGAGCGTCAGCAGCGCGTCGTACCAGTGGGCCCACGGTGAATTGTCAAGAATCATGGCCGCGATTGCGGCGACTAACAACAATATCCCACTTGCCGCCTTAAACTGAAAAAACTTCCGTATATTTCCGAGCATGGAGCTATGCCTGTTCAATTTCCGTTGAGATTGTGCTGCCTAAGGGCAGATAAAAGGTTTGCTGAACGTAATAGTATTACGGTTTTACCCGGGTAGCGCCACGGACTTGCGTCTATATTTTGGCGGTTTACGCTGTGCGCTCGCGTTGTTCGCTTAGTTTGGACTCCAGATATTTCTCAGCATCTGCGGCTGCCATAGGACGTCCAAAATAATATCCCTGGCCAAGTTCGCATTGCCAGCTTTTGAGTAAGTCACTTTGTGCCTTGCTTTCCACCCCTTCAGCAATGATCGTCAGATTGAGTCGCTGGCTCAGGTCAATGACGGCCCGAACGATTTCACGGTTTTTCTCGGCCCCTAACCCGGCAACAAAATTGCGATCAATTTTGAGCACGCTAACTGGGAATTGGTGCAGATAAATCAAGCTGGAATAACCGGTGCCGAAATCATCAACAGCAATACCTATGCCCCGCGCTCTTAGCACTTTGAGCATGTGGCCCGTGCGCGCTGGATTCTCTATCAGTGCAGATTCTGTCAGCTCCAACTGCAGCGTCTTGGGATTAATGCCGGTCTCATTAACTGCCTGTTCCACCAGCTCTACCAACTGGGAGTCAGCAGCGCGCTGTGCAGACACATTTACGCTGATACGAAGCTCGCTAGCCTGGTATTTTTCCTGCCAGTGTTTGGTTTCGCGGCAGGCCTGTTGCAATACGTATTGATCTACCTGTCCAATTAGGCGCCCGTGCTCTGCGACGTCGAGAAAATCACCGGGAGACAGCATGCCGCGATCAGCATGTTGCCACCGAACAAGCGCCTCGAAACCGACAAGTGCATTGTCCTCCAGCCGGATAATGGGTTGATAAAACGGCACCAACTGATCTGATTCAAGCGCCAACAGCAGGTCGCGCTCGAGTCCGATGCGGCGAGTGACTGCCCTGCGCATATCCACTTCAAACAGACTAAACCCACCTGCGCCATGCTGCTTTGCGCGGTCTCGAGCAATCTCGCCGTCACGCAAGATATTCTCCGCCGATTCTGCAGTACCTTGTGAAAGGACTACACCTGCGCTGGCAGTGGCGTTGACTGGCTGATCATCTACCACGATGGGTTCTGCGATGGCTTGCTGCACCTTTTCTACCACAAGGCGTGCTGCTTCGTTTGTCTTGCCATCTTGCAGCAACACTGCAAAAGTATCCCCAACCAGTCTTGCTACCGTTGCCTCATTTCCGACTGTCTCCTGAATGCGCAAGGCTATCTCTCGCAGCACCGCATCGCCGGCGGCATACCCCAATGTGTTATTCACGTTTCTAAAGGCGTCAATGTCCAGCACGGCCAGCACGGGATTTCGATTTTTATCGAGCGCCACGCGCAGGCGGTCCAGGAGCAGGGCCTGGTTTGCCAGGCCGGTAAGATGGTCGTATAAGGTCTGGCGGGTGAGTTGCTCTTCCATCTCCTGGCGTTCAGTAATGTCGACCAGAAATCCCTGCATCAGGGAAGTACCATCCTGGCGCTGGCGCACGCTTACCACATCTCTAACCCAGAGATAACGGCCGTCGGCGGCGCGCATCCGATATTCAAATGCGTAGTCTCTCCCGGCGCTGGATTCGGCCTCGCAGTATGGGACAACCCACTCGCGATCTTCTGGATGGACGCGGTCATACCAAAAGTCTTTTTCGTACCACTTGTGTAATTCATAGCCAAACATGCTGCTGGCTTGATCGCCCACGAAAGTGAAACACCAGTCGCGGGTGTCGGCTTCCCACGGAACGATCTGAGCGGTTTCGATAATCCTTGCCGCTCTAGAGTTTGCGTCTGCAAGGTCCTTTTCGGCGCGATACGCCCTGGTGTCCTGAGAGCGGGCGACTCCGAGAAACAATGCGGCAAGTGAGGCCAACAGCAAAAAGGTCTGCAGCTCGGCGAGTCCAACAAATGAAAGTGGCAGTGCTTGCAATAAGGCCACCGCAGATATGTTGGTGGCGGCGACCGCCAGGGCCGCATTGGGTAGCCCGTAGCAATAGGCGATGGCGAGCATGGGGATGAGTGCCCAATAAAATGCAGATGCCTGCAGCGCTTCGGTAAAGTAAAGCGAGCCCGATATGGCGAGTACAATGGTTAGTAGCTGGATGGTCAGCGTACCAGTAGACGGCAAAGACGGGTGGGCCTGACGTCGGTTTGATTTGGACCTGCCAAGAAAATAGAGCAGCGGTGGTGACAGGCTAAAAATGCCAACCGCATCTCCTAACGAG
>CAZVYE010000096.1:0-13187 GCA_964630895.1 uncultured Gammaproteobacteria bacterium
CGAACATCCACTGATTAACGTCAGCGCTGCGATGGCTCCAATTGCGTTGCGAATTCGAGGCAAGTTTAGTGTCACGTGAATATTCTCCATCTACGCCAGTCAACAATTTCTTTACCAATTATCTTGCATGATCCAAGTATAGGGTGAAAACTGCGTAATCATTGAGAATAAAAAACGGGTTGGGGATATAGATAATGACGAGCGTTAGGACCGCGAAACCATTACAAGCAATGCGTAATCGATTACAGTATTTTGCTGAAATTGATGACGCTGACATCGACGCCTTGGAACAACTGGCCAGGGACCAAGAGGTTGTCCCGGCGCGTGAGACCATTATCGAGCGTGGCGACAAAGCAACGTGTATGTATGTGATTGAAGACGGTTGGGCTGCACGCTGCAGAGACACCGCTGACGGTTCGCGACAGATTATTAACTTCATGATTCCTGGCGATTTTTTCGATCCTATGGGGATCGTTCAAGCGTTTTCAGACCACCGTTTTGAGACGCTTACTGATCTGCGTCTGACTGGAATTGATGTCAATGAACTCATGGCGTTGTTCGACCGAAGGCCAAGAGTAGCAGCGGCTTTCTGGTGGATGACCGTACAGGAAGAAGGCATCTTACGCGAACAAATTGTTCGCGTTGGACGACGCACTGCGATCAAACGTACGGCTCATTTGCTGCTCGAACTGCTGTGGCGTTTACGTATTGCTCAAGGAGACGAGATTCGCCAGGATTACCCCATACCGCTGCGCCAGACAGAGTTGGCGGACTGTTTAGGACTTAGTCATGTACATATGAACCGCACGCTGCGACAGCTGCAGCGTCACGAACTCATTGGCAACAGGCAGCGCCGCATTACAGTTGAAAACCTGCAGGGGCTTGCCGAGCTCGCACATTTTGATACCAATCATTTGCATCTTATGGCCAGAGACGGGTTTTCTACGAAGCGACAATCGATTCGCGACTATCTACCCCAGTCTAAAGATCAATAGCGAGGCTACCCGTCGGCGAGTCGCTTGGAGTTGAAGTTCTCTAGATTGGCGGGTGTTGGAGAGCATTTACAGAGGGACTAAACGCCTCTGATGCTGTTGATGGTACAAATCTGCGTAAACTTCATCAGATATTCAAAAGTTTGGTACAGCATGTTCCTGAAGCGATAACAGGAGAGCAATAATGCGTTTCAAACAATCTATGAATATGCTGGTGATGACTGCCATTGCCACATTAGCCATGCCAACCATGGCATCGGAAAAACTACATAAAAAACTCGACCAGTACATGCAAACCGCTGCAAACCAAGGGTATGTAGGCGGCGTACTGATCAGCAAGGAAGGCGCCGTTGTTTACGCAAACCAATTCGGGAGCCTGCAGCCAGAAGGCAAAGATCTCATCGGACCCGATACGGTCACCACAGTTGGTTCCATATCAAAGCAATTTACTGCCGCTGGCATACTTAAACTGCAGGAGATGGGTAAGGTCTCTACCCAGGATAAGATTACGAAATACTTTTCCAATGTGCCTGCGGACAAGCAAAACATTACCATCCACCATCTGTTGACCCATGAAGCAGGATTTCCTGGCGCTATCGGCGGTGATCGGAAAAAGATTGGTAGAGACGATTTCATCAGCTTGGCACTGGCTACCGAACTGCTTTTTGTTCCGGGAACAGGGCACGAGTATTCTAATGTAGGCTACAGCCTGGCAGCGGCAATTATTGAGCTGACTACAGGTCAGGACTACGAAACATTTATGTATGACAATCTCTTCCAACCAGCGGGGATGGAGTTCACAGGTTACAACAGGCCAGATTGGGACATTTCGAATATGGTCCATGGCAGAACCGTGGATGGCGACGACTGGGGCACTGTTTATGAGCACAGTATCAAGGATGGTGGGCCGGGCTGGCATCTGATGGGCAATGGTGGAATTCACGCTACCGCGGGTGACATGAAGCGCTGGCACGAAGCCTTAAACTCCAACACCGTTTTGAATAATGCATCCACCAAAGCAATGTTCAGCAAGCACTCTCCAGAGCCTGGCGGAAGTTACTACGGTTACGGATGGTCCATCGAGCAATCCCCTTGGGGCGAACTCATTTGCCATAATGGCGGCAACCCATTCTATTTTGCAGACTACCTTCGCTTTGCCCGGGACGATGTCATGATCTTTGTATGGAATGTGAGCCAGGATAGCCGGATGAATCAGGTAGCCAGACCATTGGCAGAAATCCTGTTTACCGGCAATGTGCCCGACTTTCCCATGCCCAGGCCGCCATTGGCAAAGCCAGGTACCGGTCCAGCGCCAGAACCCGGGTCACTGGCAGCCAAGTGGCAACTGCCGGGAACAGATCAAGGCGAACACGCAGCCGCCTTGCTGGAGGCTATACGGCGGGACGACAAGGCATTTTCCGAGAAAGTTGTGCAAGCACATTTCTCGCAGAAACTCATCGATAAGGTTGGCATGGAGGGTCTGCTGGACGTTATTGACCAGCTGCGAGGAGATCTGGCCGAATTTACGTTTCGGGGCACAAGGGACTCGCAAGGGGAGTATCACGTCGTGTTGGATGGAATGCTCGGCGTAACCACCCTCCTGTTGATTCTAGATCCGGAAGACAACCAACGCATTCGCGGACTTGGGGTTGAGGTTGGAGAGTAGTGACGCAAGTCGGGCCACGTATCCTGGTTGTTGAGGACGAAGAAAAAACCGCAACGACTATTGCAATGTACCTGCGGCGCGCTGGATACGCGCCGCAGGTTATTAGAGACGGTGCACAGGCTTTGGATGCGGTAAAACACGCTTCCGATTTTGCACTCATCATCTTGGATATTATGTTGCCCGGCGTACGGGGCGAAGAAATCTGCAGCGCGGTGCGCCAATATTCGGATATTCCAATTATCATGTTGACCGCTTTGGCTACTGAGGAGCAGCGAGTTAGTGGCCTTGAATTGGGAGCGGATGACTATGTCTCCAAGCCTTTCAGTCCGCGGGAGCTGGTTGCTAGAGTGAGGGCAAGGTTGCGCAATCGCCCTCAAAACGATGCCGGTCTGCTGAAATTTGGCCGCCTGGAAATAAATCCGGCATCCAGGGTCGTGCAGAAAGCCGATCAAGTTGTGGAGCTGACAAGCCTGGAATTTGATCTGCTGGTATTTATGGCGCGTCAGCCCGACCGAGTATGGTCTCGCGAGCAGCTGATTGAGCATGTGCTAGGCGATGCCTCCGCACGCACAGATCGGGCGGTAGATGCCCATATCAAGAATCTTCGCAGAAAGATCGAGACAGATCGACGCAATCCGGAGTTTATACAGACCGTTTTTGGCGTCGGCTATCGCTTTGGTTTGCCGCCAGGTAGCAGCTCATGACGCTGCGTACCCGCATCACACTGCTGGTGGGATTGGTGCTTAGCCTGGCCCTGATCATACTTACCGTCTATTCCAGACAAGTCGCAATCGCTCAGTTTGAACGCATGGAGGATGTGGAGATCACCCAGCAAGCGCAACCACCAGACAGGGAGGCGGTTGCGGAGGCAGTTGCTCGGTTTGAGCAAGACACACATCCTGAAATCGCAGCAGCTGTTCAGAACCAGATTGGTGACCAGTGGCAAGTTTTGCATTTCGATAGCCAGGGTGAAGTGATTGGTTATCAGCCCAACCCAGATCAGTGGAACCAGTTCCGGCTGCAGTCTGATGGCACCATTGTGCTCACTGGTGGCAGCCCGCAAATGCGCCAGGAAATGGCGCTAAATGTGCCGCTACTTCAGTTGCCCAAATCAACGCTTGCAGTTTTCCAATGGCCTGAGGATGGCGTCGATGATGTTACGCGAGCTGACGTTTTTTCCACTTATCTGAATCGATGGATGCTGTTGGGCTTGCTGGCAGTCGTGGTGCTGGCGCTGATAGCGGTGCAGGTGCTTGTGAGGAGGGTCATGCAGCCAGTGTCGGAGTTGACTGCTTCTTCTCGCAAACTGGCAGCGGGAGATCTGGACCAGCGTGTACTGGTGCGGACAAAAGATGAGCTTGGTGATCTTGCGCGATCCTTCAATCAGATGTCTGCCGAGCTGGCCCAAGCCGAAGCGGCTCGAAAAGCACTGATAGACAATACCGCCCACGAGTTGCGGACACCCTTAACAAATATGCGCTGTCAGCTGGAGGCGATATTGGATGGCGTGGTTCCTAACAACCAGAAAGTCGTGGCGTCACTGCATGAAGAATGCCTGATCTTGAGCAAACTGGTCGATGATTTAAGAGACTACTCGCTGGCCACTGCGGGCAAGCTCAAATTGAATCCGATTGCCGTAAATCTGCAGCCTGCTGCGCAGCAAGCTGTTGCGGCATGCGGTCACGCCTCTCCGGTGCAGAACCAGCCGAGCATATCCATCGACGTTCCCGAGCAAACCTGGGTACATGCGGACGCCGCGAGACTTCAGCAGATACTGCGCAATCTGATCGCCAATGCGCTGCGCCATACCCCTAGCGATGGCAACGTGCGCATCACGGCAGCCCCAATCAAAGATGACCTGGTGGAACTGGCAGTACAAGATACGGGCAATGGAATTGCCGAGAATGAACGCGAAATCATTTTTGAGAGATTCCAGCAGGCCTCAATCAACGATGCCGATGATGGCGTGGGTCTGGGACTTGCGATCACCAAACAGCTGGTTGAACTGCACGGTGGCAGCATTTGGGTCCAAAGTGCGCCTGGGCAGGGCGCCTGCTTCTCAATCGTCCTACCCGCCGGTGACCCAGAGACTATATATCCCAATTCATAAAGTGAGCGGTAAAGACGAGGCTGTCAATCAATCCATGAGCAATAATCAAGGGCCATAAATTGCGCTTGTAGACTACGAAGAGTGTTCCCAGAACGAGCGCAATAGTCCCCGTTACAAACAGCCCCCTTGGCCCCTGGTAGTACATATGGGAAATACCAAAAAACAGGGCCGGTAGAAATATGGCTAGTGCAGTACCCAGGCGGCGATTGCTAAATGCCATTTCCAGCCTGCCTACAAGATAGCCCCGAAAGAACATTTCCTCGCCAAACGCAGCAGTGGTCCATGCCAGGCTCATCCACAACAAGTAGAGTGGTAAATTTCCTTCCAGATTACCCCAACGCTCTCCGACGGTTTCGGGTATTTCGGACAACCAAGCTGGGCCAAAATGCTCCAAGGTCAAACCAACGGTAACACCTGCAGCCAGAATCGCGAACGCGGTAGCCAGGATTTTTAGCGGGAGCCACAGCCAGACTCTTTTACCGCCAGGCGTGGACAAGCCAAACTGGCGCCAGTCCATGGACGATCGCCGCAGATAGATCGTCAGTATTGCCAGTGTGATAACCAGGGACACTGGGCCGGAAAACCGCCACATAATAGGATTAAGGGCGAGTTTAGTAGCCACCGCCAGGGCGGCAAATGCAGCGACCTCAATAAGGATGAGGTGGCGTTCAATGGGTGGGTTTGTGATCTCCATGGGTGCCAGCATATGTCGCACCACTATCACTTTTATAGAACGATTGTGCATCAATAGAGTGCAGCCAATGCCGTGGCGTCATTCCAAAAGTCTTGCGAAACTGCCGCGTGAAATGACTTTGATCAGAAAAACCGTATTTGATCGCTACATCAGCAATACCCAGGCCTGCAGCGAGTTCGTGGCAGCTGTACTCGAGTCGTCGCATGGTGAGATAACGGTAAGGGCTGGTGCCGAACAGTGCCCGAAAGTCTCTACTCAGCTGCCAACGGTCTCGGTCCGCCACGCTGGATAATTGATCAAGGCAAATATCGCTGTCCAGATGGGCGTGGATATAGTCTCGCGCTCGTTCGGCGGCATGGTAGTCGCATTTGCGAGATTGCCGCGATTGACGTGCCAGCCTGGCCAGCGCAATGGTGGTGTCATAACAACAGTCCTGCCACGCCAAAGTGCTCATGGGAGCATCCAGGTTTTCCAATGCCGGTGCGATCGCGCGCAGCAGGCTTTGGTCAGTGCTTGTGCCTTCGGGGAGAAACGGAAGGGGAGTCCCGCAAAGTATGGTTTGCATAGTGGCAGGTGCTAATCGCAGGGCTCGATAGCAAAACCCCTCCTCAGTCCCGGCCATGCCATCGTGCATTTCATCTGGATGCAGCACCACAATCTCGCCGGGCTGTGAATAGCGCAACTCGCCTCGATATCGAAACGATTGCACGCCGCGGATCGTAACGGCGATGGTAAAACTATCGTGTCGATGGGGTGCGAATGCCTGCCCGGAAAACTGTGCTTCTATTCTTGAGTGGGGTCCGGGCGCACGGATGATCCGATTGAAACTATTGGCTGTGTTCATCATGGGAGTCTAATGACCAGCCGCCTCCGGCGCATGCGTCTTAAGTTGGCAGGAATAACAATGTTGGCTTAGAGTCAGGTTGATATGAGTTATTTTCTGCACCAGTTTAAATGGTGAACTCAGCAGGATTTGAAAGCGACTTTGATTGGACCGGTTCTTACGGACTGACCATTACGTTATGAGGACATCTTTGCAATGAGCGAACAAACGGATTACACACCTCCAAAAATTTGGACTTGGGATAAAGAAAGCGGTGGTAAGTTTGCCAATATCAACCGTCCGATAGCAGGCCCGACGCACGATGCAGAATTGCCGGTTGGCGAGCACCCGCTGCAGCTGTACTCGCTTGCTACACCCAACGGTGTGAAAGTAACGGTCATGTTGGAAGAGCTGTTGGCCCTCGGACACCAGGGCGCAGAGTACGACGCATGGCTGATTGATATTGGCGAAGGCGACCAGTTTGGCAGCGGATTCGTCTCGGTCAATCCAAATTCCAAGATTCCCGCGTTGTTGGATCGCGGTGGAGACGAACCGGTAAGAATATTCGAGTCCGGCTCCATACTGTTCTATTTGGCAGAGAAGTTTGGTGAATTCCTTCCCAGTAGCGGTGCCGATCGGACCGAGGTAATGAATTGGCTATTTTGGCAAATGGGATCGGGTCCCTATTTGGGCGGTGGCTTTGGCCACTTTTACGCGTACGCTCCAGAGAAAATTGAGTACGCCATTGATCGCTTTGCCATGGAGGCCAAACGGCAAATGGATGTGCTCAACCGTAATCTTTCCCAACGGGACTATATGGCAGGTGACAGCTACAGCATTGCTGATATGGCCATTTGGCCTTGGTATGGCGCCTTAGCCATGGGGAAAATTTACGATGCCGCTGAGTTTTTGCAGGTACACGAGTACACCCATGTGGTTCGCTGGGCAGAGCAGATAGCCGAGCGGCCTGCAGTGCAGCGAGGTCGAATTGTCAATCGTACCTGGGGTGATGAATCCGAAGGTCTGCGTGAGCGCCACTCGGGGGAGGATTTTGACCGTTAGAGGATACCTGAAGACGATTCCAGGAGGAGTCTATCCCCCTGGAATCGAGGCCTGCACTAGTAGACCCAATCCATGTGGTTGAAAGCAGTCAAGTTGATCTTGGCACCGACGGATTGAAGATGGTAACACTGGGTTTTAGCGTCTAGATGTGAAAAACATTCGCTTTCAAATTTTCGATGCACTCATCAGCAGCGATTTGTAACTCTTGTTTCAGGCGCGCCGCGTTTTCGGCCAGCAGCTCGTCCTTGCTGGGAGCAGTGCTCGTCTTTTCGGGAATGCGGGAACAAAAACCCTGTGCAATCACGTCTCCAGTTTCGGTATCAATCAACCGCATTCTGGCGTTGTGAATGACTCGATAGTTGTTCCAGTCGCTCGGGAAATAGGCAAAACTCCAATTGACGGTTCGTACATCTAACACATAGTCCACACCATCGTGTTGTTTGGATATCTTCTGCGGGCTCTCGCTTTCGAGTTCGCCAGCTTCAGACGCTTGTACGTTGACGCCATAGTGGGTCGCTAGCTCTTCGGCCAATTGCTTTGTGATGTAGTCCGCCGGATCAGCAATGTCGTGTTCTTCTACAATATTGTTTCCGGCTGCGATCATTGCCATCGCGCCAATAAGGCCTCCTACTACTGCCTTGCCAGCGGTGACTGCAGAAAAGTCTGGTTTGTCCCTTTTCGTTGTTGTAAGTGAGCTCTGATCCAATTGAGCGCTGTCTGGCTCGCTAATAACAATAGTTTTGGTACTGACACACGCCGTCATTGTCAGTGAAATTAGTACAAGTACAATTGTCCGTAACATATAACTCTTCCGTGTTGTTACTAATTTGAGGGCGGTGGATTGTACCGGCACTTGGTCAAATACACTATTCCTGAAAGTCGCTGTATCGCACGTTGACCACCTGGTTACTGCCACCAAATCCGTGGCGACATAGATGCAAAGATAGAACAGCCTTCGACCGCACTTCTACGGAAAATGGCCTGCGTTTAAACTTGGCAGATGTCTTGGAAACGCCCTTACTGGCGTGCCAATCTTCTGAGTATTCGTTCACGATCTATCGAACTACCAATGCTTTCGGTAGCGTCCAGCACGGCTTGTCGGATATCTTCGTCGTTGCCATAGTCATCCAACACCTGTCCAAGCATCATACTTAGTTCCAAATCTGAACCGATGCTGTTTGAGGCATCTGCCACCATTTGCACAACCATGCTCTGGGTCGGAGACGACTGGAGAAAATGTTCGTACGCCAGCCGAGCCTCCAGGTCACTGCCAATGCCATTCATGGCAGCCAGGTACAATGCTTGGGAATCAATGGATTTAAAATCGTTTGCCAAGGACTCTAGCGCCAGCCGCGCCTCCAGATCGCTGCCAATTTCCTGAATCAAGCTCAGAAACGCTTGTTCTAGTTCAGATTTGTCCGGCATCTGCTTGCTGACAGTCTCCAGCACCAAGCGAAGTTCCAAATCAGAGCCTATGGTTCGTGCCGCATCCAATAGAGCAGACCAACCGTCAACGGTTAATTCCTGGGACTCCATTATCGCCGCCAGTGTTAGGCGCATCTCCAAGTCACTGCCCATTTCTGACTCTAGTATGTTGAGCAGGCTGACTAATTCGGATTGCTCAAGCTGCGTTAGGGCAACCAGCTCTTTTGCGTAGACACGCATGACCAAGTCGCTATTCAGCATGCCGACTTCAGCGACTAGCCCTCCGGCTCCGTGCTGATCAAAAATTCGCTTTGCGCGGGCCTGCGCATTGATGCCAGTACGACGAAATACTTGTGTCAAAGCGTCCGCAAACCATGCTTGTGCGGCCTGGTCCCAGTTCGCACTGGTGCCGTTGTTCCAAAATGCACGTTGGATTTTTCCAGCGTCCCACTCCAGGCGCGCACGCTTACAGTCCTTGTTCCGGTCGCACACGGTCATATCGAAGTAGTCGCCGGGTTCCATGGCTACAATGTCGCTGTCGTCGTCTGCAAAGACGAAGCGACCACGGGCCTTAAGCTTCATCTGCTGATGCTCATCGGTATGACTCAAACTGATATCACTGTAGGCACCGTCATCCGCAACGCGAACGTTGGAACTTGTCTTGGATTTGGCCATGGCGCTGTTGCCATTGCTAACGCCGGGCAGGCCGACAACAGCTAGCGCCAGAAATACGACTGTAAATGTCAGCACACGAGAAATATTGAAAGATTGCATGGGTTTTAACTCCAATAAGTTCTGAATCCGCTCGGGTAGGTGGCTTCGGCGCGACACCATCTGGCAAGCAGCAATTGGGGCAGAACGCCGACTGTGTTCTGCGAACGTTGCCAGTGCCGTTGCAAGCGATTTTGCGCAGGCTCCAAACGCAACGGAACGTTGGTCTGCAAGCGTCTCGGCCACTCGGGATAAATACTGTTTGACGATAAAGTTCAAAGGCTGGATGAACAGCAGACAGCAGCTAATTTCTGCCATTAATCGCCATAGCGGGTCGCGTCTTTTGATATGACCCAGCTCGTGCGCAATAGCGGCAACTTGTTGATCCAGGGACAGCTTTTCAAACTCCATAGGTAGCACAATCTCACCACGCAAAGTCACGAGTGGGCTATTGATTGCGTCTGTCGTAGAGATAATGACGCGATCTAGGTCAGGCAGCCGCGCACGCCAATGCGCCGTCTCTGAATCGGCGAGCTGCTTCCGCCGCGCTAAGGTGCGTTGCTCCAGGGTGACCTGTCGATACAGCCGAACCAGCAGAAAACCCGAAGCAAGTGACCAAATCAGAAAAGCAGATTCCATAATGGTCAAGCCACTGGTGAGAGCTGACTCCGTGCGCGCTGCTGGCACCAATGGCAGTGGTTGTTTTGACTGCACAGCTACAGGCACAGCTAGGTTGGAGGGTGTGCTGCTAATGATTGGCTGATGGTTCTCCACTGGCTCTGGGGCAGTGAAGTTTATATGCAGCGGCGACCCCCAAGGGCTAAAGGTGTGTGCGGTAGCTGTCACCAGTCCCCCAACCAGAGCAATTTTCCAGGTGATGTCTTGCCAGTCGGAATTGCGTACAACAGGTAGCCTTGTGGTGATTAGTGCAAGGCCAACTAGCAACGTACTGTGCACCCAATAATTTAGTAGCCATTCAATCATTGGTTTGCTCCTGGTCTTCTGCCAGCATTTTGCGAATACGCTCCAGGTCGTTGTCACTGACGCGTTCGTCGCCCAACAAGTGGCTAACCAAGGCCGCAGGATCCCCGCGAAACATCCGATCAACCAGATTGCCGACCATGCCACGTCGCACCTCAGACTCGGCGACCGCAGGCGCATACACAAACTGACGCCCCTCGCGACGCCTGGTTACTGCAGATTTGTCTTCAAGCCTGGTAAGCAGGGTAGAAACAGTGGTGTACGCAAGTTCCCTTTCCGCGGACAGCGCCTGGTGTACCTCGGCAGTAGTTGCTTCGCCTTTGGACCAAAGCACTTGCATCAAATCAATTTGCAAATCGGAAAGTGTAATCACGGAAGCCGCCTTTATTTCTACAAGTGTAGTAACTGTAATCTACAGTTGTAGAAATAACAAGCGGAGATTTGCAGGAGATCAATAATCGATACATGGCTGCCTGCTTCGGAGCAACAAAAGACTTGCAAACAGGTTGTACCCCTTGTACCATCTGTATCCATGGTACATATGGTGCATACGTAGAATGGATATTGTGATCAACATTGAAGATCCAGAGCCAATTTTTACGCAGTTGGTCAATCAAGTGAAAGCCGCAGTGCAAAGCCAGGCAATTAAACCTGGCGATCCGTTGCCGTCAATCCGGCAACTGGCTAGCGATCTGGACTTGAATAACAAAACGGTTGCCAAGGCATACAAGCTTTTAGAGCGGGATTCGGTCATTCAAACCCGAGGATATCGGGGGACGTTTGTGCATCCTGACGCTCAGAAGAACAGCAATGTAGACCTGACTCACTGGGTGCATAAGGAACTGTCACAACTAATTTCGCGCTTTCGCCAAGCTGGCGTAACCGACTCAGAGATGCGCGTAGCGTTTGGCGACGCTTTAAACGAACGAATGAAACAGGAGTAGTCCAATGGAAGCATGGGCAAATACTATTTTCTACCTGGTCTTCTTGGGCCAAATTCTCACTATTTCGGTGTACTTCCCACGGCGCATTTTGGCTCGTATGGAGTGGGTGTTGGAAAAGCATCCTCCCGAAACCCATCCCAAGCTATACCCAAAGCCAAAAAGCTACTATCGGTTAGGTCAAGCGGCGTTCCGATGGGCCAATCGAATCATCGCGCTACTGGGCTTGGCGGTCATTCTGGCTGCTCATTATGTGGACGGCGGCACCTGGTCGTCTGACGGTTACCTGTCCGAGGCTTGGCCTGCAGGCTATGCCTTGATTCAGTTTGTCCCGTTTTTGGTCCTGAGCTTCGTGGAAATGGGGCAATTTAAACTGATGCGAGAAGCTGCCAAGCAGAGGCGCGCCAATCTGCAGCGGCGCAGTGTGCTGTCGCTATTTTCCCCCACACTCACCGTTCTGGCTGTCGCAGCATTAACCGCGGCGGTCGTATTTGAGTACATGGTAGCTGGAGATGATTTTGAGCTGGTCAAGTTAGCCGGTCTGCTGTTTGGCAATGGGTTTATGGCAATAGTGTTGGGCTGGTCCATCTTCGGGCGCAAAAAGGATCCGCATCAGGTTGCTGCTGATAGAGACCGTGTTCTGCGCGCTGCGGCGACGTCCATGCTTTCTGTCAGCATCGTGATCAGCCTGTTTACCCTCATGAAAACGGCGGAAAACGCATACGCAATCAACTACCTGGATGCGGTTGGAATGAGTCTTTACTTCCAGATCATTGCATGGCTAGGCATTGGCCATGTTTTGAAAGCTGTGAACCTGGACGACATCGATTTCGATGTGTACCGCAACGGCTCTCCAGCAAGCTAACTATCTCCACTAAATAGACGTAGCCGCGTAAGCGGCTGCGCACTTCCCAATCAACTTGAGAACGGCCTTCGAAGGAGGGACGACTATGCGCGTCATTTACAAAACAATTTTCTATCTTGCCGTATTGCTAACGGTACATCTAGCGAGCTTGCTGACCCATCCCTCTGTGGCATGCGCCAGCAACATCAATCCGGCACACGCTGATGGGCCAGCACGAGTCAAAGCTGAAGCGCTCGACGTGCTGGATGCACACCTGCAGTCACTGGTTGCCGATGAACGCATTGTTGGTGGCGAACTGCTGGTAATGCAGGGTGACCAGGTGCTGCTGCAAAAAGCCTATGGCTGGAAAGACCGAGAGCAAAGAGAAGCCATGCCCGTTGGCGCGCTCTACGCGGTACGCTCCATGACCAAGCCCGTAACAGGGGCGGCAGTCTACAGCCTGATTGAACAGGGGCGGCTCAGCCTCGATACGCGGGTTGGCGAAATACTTCCAGAGTTCAATCGGGGCCAGCACGCTGGCATCACCATCGAACATCTGCTCAATCACAGTAGCGGTCTACCGTTTTCTACTATTTCGAGACCACTTACTGAATATAAGG
Organism: uncultured Gammaproteobacteria bacterium; assembly: GCA_964630895.1. Lineage (GTDB taxonomy): Bacteria > Pseudomonadota > Gammaproteobacteria > Xanthomonadales > SZUA-38 > CAZVYE01. Next base: position 12,870 of record CAZVYE010000096.1, read on the forward strand.
ATTTACGAGAGATCGTCTCTGAAGCTGCCCAAGCTGAGCTCGAGTTCAAGCCTGGCTCTAAATTTCAATACAGTGACGCTGGCAGCGACGTGCTGGGGCTGATAGTCGCAACCGTAGCCGAAATGCCGATAGAAACGTTCTTGCGGCAGAACATAATCTCGCCGTTGGGCATGCATCACACAAGAACCATGCTGACGAAGAATGCGCAAGTCCGTAGTCAGGTTCCCACAGCGTACTCAGGCGGAAGCGGGGCATGGGAACCCCATTGGTCACCGTCAAACGAAAACATGTTTCCCATTTTTCTTAGCTCTCAGAGCT
>CAZVYE010000097.1:0-12805 GCA_964630895.1 uncultured Gammaproteobacteria bacterium
GCGCCAGGTCTTCCATGTCAATAAAACACTCTGGACCGTGAAACGCCATGGCGTCGATCCCGACTCGCGTCTGGTTCACTAAAACTTCCTCATCTTGATGTGTTATTTGGCAGACTCAGCACCAAATAAGTATGCAGATAGGCGACTGCATTGCTTGCGCATAGTGCAACAACCCATGCCGAGGAACAAGCGTTCAAATTCAGAGATGTCTGGGTTACAGCCGACCGAACTGCCAGTCAGTTGCTATTGCGGGGGCCAGGCACCCGCTATATCCGATAATCCAGGATGCCTGGTCGGAAGGAACCGCTTTTTATCTAGTCATTGCCTGGCAGCGCGAATTGCTGATCGCCAGATTCACTTTCGCTCTCAACCTCCGAGCCTTCCAAAGATTGCGAATTGACCTTGGCAAGCAGTTCCATGGTCGCTTTGTAGTGGTCTTTTCGCTCCTGTTCGCTCAACCCCAACCGGGCCTCTGCCAAACAGCTTTGAAACAAAATATCTCGAGTAACCAGCACGTTGGGATTGCGACCACCTAGCGGCAGTTCTTCTTCAGCAGCCGAACCGCCATCCGTTCCGCCACCGCTGAGCACGCTGACGCTCGCAGCAAACCCCAGGTCTGCGGTAGCGTCCGGTGGAGGCCCAACACATATAGTGCCATCGGGATTGGTAACAATGATCTGGCTGCTGGCCGTAACCATGGTCAAGCTGGAGCCGACTTGCTGCGTACTAAAATGATGGATGTCGTCAACACTGGTCACACATCCGCTAAGAACCGATGCCGCAGCGACAAAACTAAGGACACGAATCATCAAGCACTCCCATTGAAATGGAGCGATCAGTGTAGCACTTTGTTTTAGCGATACGGATACTTTAATCGAACCCACCTTGCTGATGGTCAGGTGGGCTTAGCGGGCCGACTCAGGCACAGTTAAATCAGCGTTGAAAGTGTATCGAGTGCCCATTTTTGCTGCGGTGCACAATGGTGTAATGTTGGCCTGCTTCTATGGATTGGCGCATACTTTTTAATCGGGCGAAGCCAGTTGACCTTCGACCAGCGCATACCAAAACAACTCGACCTGGATACCCTTAGCATGATGCAAAAATTCCTGGTGCTCTTAGTCTTGCTGATTCCTGCATTAGGCGCTGCGCAGATAGACCAATCCGTAGCCCGAGAGCTATTAGTCGTGTCGGGAAAAATGGAGAATCTCCGTCATATGGGCGACTCGGTTATCCAGCATGCGGAGAATGCCGCAGGCGATGACCAGGCAGCCATTGAGAAACTCAAACCCTGGCATGATGACCTGCGTCATGCATATCGTGCCAAGCGCTTTGTCGATGCCGCTGTCAGCGGGTTAAGCGCAAAGCTTCCAGCAGACGTCGCCGATACCGTACTGAGTTTTTGGCAAAGCCCGGCTGGACAGGCCGTAGCAAGGGCTTATAAAGAAGCTAAAGAGCAATCGGTGAAGGAGCAGATGGCCATGGGCGAGAAGCTTCTGGCCGATCGCGAATTGAAGCAATTTTCGACAGCGCTGGTCGATGCTTTTGACGCAGCGAGGCTGGAGGCGAAAGCCAGCCGAGACTTTCAGCGCCACATGCTGGCCGGTCAACTGTCGGTTACCCAACCTGGAAAACGCATAACGGCCTCCGCTGCAGAAAAGATGTTGCCCCCGGAAGCACCTGGAACAGTGGAATATTTTCGCGATCTGCTGACCACCACTACCGCCTACACATTCCGCGATATTGACCCTGAAACGCGGCAAGCGTATCTAGAGTTTATGCAATCACCTGCCGCCACCGGATTTCGAAAAATCTACACCGGCGCATTGGACCGAGTACAAAACCAGGCGGCCTTTGAAATGGGAGCAATCTTCGCCCGGGCGACCACCGAGCAGTAGGCCAATATTGGTTATCTCTTTAGGCCGCTCTACAGGCAGTCTTCAGCGTTGGTTTGGGCAGGACTCCTTTCATCTCGCCGCTATTGCAGCGCGTCGGCAATAATTTCCTTGCTTATCTGCGCTAAGCGCTCGCGAGCCTGGGCATTGGAAGCCTGCTCGTGTTGAGCCGGAGTTTTCTTTTGCACATCATAGAAGTCGCCGCTGTCTACATCTTCATCGATCAGCCGAATTACGGCATCGCGTCCTGTTAGCACAGAGGTTCGCGGCTCAGCTCCCAGTTCCGCGATCATATCGGTGTCCATAAACGTAGAAGGATGCAAAGCATTTATCTTGATCGATGCGTTCAGTGGGTCTTCTGCGAGGCTTTTGGCATGCATGATCTGAGCGTGCTTGCTTACTGAATAAGCGCGCCCTAGAGAATAGTCTTTCTCCAACGTCAGATCGTCAAAGTCCACCGGAGCTTGTCCCAATGAAGACACATTGACGATGCGCCCGTCTTCGCTTTCACGCAGCATGGGCAGCAGGGATTCCGCCAGCAAATAACCGGCCAGATAGTTAACCTGAAAATGCAGTTCCTGACCATCTTCACTCAATCTACGCTTGTCGCCAGGGAGTGCGATACCAGCATTGTTAACCAGCACGTCCAGCCTGCAATAATCCGACTGAATGGCCTTCGCTAGCGCCTTCACAGCATTCAGATCACCAAAGTCGGCCACATAGAATCGCGCGGAGCCAGACGCTTCGCTGATAGCGTCAACCAGCGCTCGTCCTCGCTCCTGATTGCGACCATGCACGATGACATGATCTCCCCTGTTAGCCAGCTCGCGCGCTATTTCGCGACCCAAACCACCCGTCGAACCGGTAACCATTACAACGCGTTGATTTGGTTTGGGAGCTTCGCCGTATGGTTCAGGCGCGCCGCTGGAAGACGGGCTATTGAGCAACATGGCTACACCGATGGTGACCAAAAATTTGAACATCACTCGCTCCTTATCAGGTTTCACCAATCATAAACGCATTTTCGATGTCAGGGTGAATTTTCGCTTGGTAGTCACTCACTACAATCTAGTAACCCAGAGGCGCCGGCGAACTAAGATTACTTTCGCTGCCGTCGGCAAATAGTCGTTAGTGATTCACGCTGCGGCCCTTGACTCCAACTGGTATTTTCCAAACGGAGCCGCCGCCGGAAAAGGTGGTGGTAGCGTAGATGGTATGGTGATCGAATTCGCCTTCACCAAAAACCAGGCTGGCAACATTGGGAAGACCCTCAGAAATGAGTGTGAGCTGCTCGGACATTGGGTCATAACGCCAAACATTACCGCCTTGATTCTCTGCAATGTAGATACGCCCTAGTTCATCCGAAGCCAAGCCATCGACGCCGCCTTTGCCTCCCGTGCGAGCCACAACTTTTGCCGGCCCTGCAGGTTTGCCTTCGCGTAGCGGTATTGCCCAAATCGCATCGGCGAATGTGATTGGCCTTTCTTCTATCTGTACAAAAATTTGGGCCACATAGAGCGTTTGGCCATCTGCTGACAGGGCCATGCCATTAGGGAATGGAACCGCGTTACTCCAGACAGAAACTTGCCCATCTCGGGTGATCTGATAGATGTTGTGAGTGAAATCGTCTGAGGCCAGAATAGTCCCATCATCCAAAATCAGAATGGCATTGGGATCAGCAATTCCCTTGGCAAATTTGACCTTTTTTCCATTAGGGCTAATGCGCCAAATCACACCGTCGTTTTTAGCACCTGGCCGCAGCGCAACGGTGGGTCCGAAATCAGCCATCAGAATGTCCCGATCCCCAATACGATGAATCCCTAGATTGGAATCCACGTCGGTTAATCGAAACTTCTCACCTTTGTCAGAAACCCGCCAGACCGACTTGTTTGCCGCAACATAAAGCTGGCCGGATTGGCTAAATCCAATACCTTCTGCCGATTCAAAATCTACAAAAAGTTCTGGCTTAATCGGAACTTGTGCTTCATCAACTGGGGTTTCTCCAAGGCCGGCGACCTGTGCGCAAGACGCCAAGCCAAGGACAACTAGCAACCCGAGATACTGTATAGAAGTACGCATCTTCACTGTCTCAACCAACCCTCGTGAACAAGCTATAAAGCTTATCTACTATCACTATGGTTCATACAGGTGAGACAGGTCATGCCCTCTACATCTCAAATCCATCGCTGAAAATGGCGTCTTCCAACGCACCTTGCTCATAGGCTCCCATATCACAGGCTCCATCATCTCTGGCCGCCAGGCGCTGATCAAATACCGGGCAATCCGCCTGGTCCGCTGAACCTACTGCAGGGCTTCCTGATAGCAAGGCATGAGTTTGGGTCGGGCCGCCGTTACTGGCCAGTGGTCCTAGCTGTGGATCAACGTTCGTCAGCACATTGCTGGCAGCGCCGATAACCACGCCCGTATCGTCACCAAGAATTGAATCACTCATGCTGTTGATACTCTGAAATATATCGTTCCCGCCATTGCCAGCAACGTTGTTTGCGATGATGGAATTGGAAATGGTTGAAGTGCCAAATGCTGCAACGCCGCCGGCTAAACCTGACGCTACGTTTTCCGTTACGGTCACAAAATCCAGCGTCAACGTTGCGCCTGCTTGCGTAACGACACCGCCGCCGTTAGTTGCGCTGTTTCCTGAAACGGTCGAGTTGCGCATCTCCAACGAACCTTCTTCTAAGAATATGCCGGCTCCACCGTCCGGCGAGCTAGAGGTATTACCGACGAAGAGGCTGCTTTCAATGGAGACAGCGCCACCGGTGCCTCCAGGTCCCGCATCTATAAACAATCCCCCGGTGTTTGGCGCAGAGTTGCTGGAAACGGTGCTAAGCTCGATATCCAACTGTCCTTCTGCGCTCCAGATGCCGCCCCCTTCGTTGTCGGCCGTATTATTGGAAAATGTCGCCCTGATGATTTCGCCCGAAGCGCTGTTATGCTGATGCAGGCCACCCCCATTATTCTCCGTGCTATTGCCGTCAAAACGCGTACCGTCTATTGCCAACATCCCACGGTTCTCCACACCCCCACCGGCCTGTTGGGCCTGGTTGCCGCTAAGTTCTCCGCCGTTCAGGGTCAACATGCCGCTGTCCGCGTTCATGATTCCGCCGCCGCGACCAGCAAGCAATATGTCGGTGTGAATCACCCGATTACTAACAAAATTAGAGTTTCGAACGATGGCCGTACCGGCGTTGAACAACCCACCCCCGCCATCCGTGGAGTCCAGATCGCCATTCACTTCATTGTTGGCCAGGTGCGAGTCTTCTAATGTCAAACTGCCACCGTTATTAAAGATGGCTCCGCCGCCCTGGGCATCGACATCGTTCTCCGCAAGTGCGCGGTTGCCTGTGAAAGTAGAATCGGTCACGGTCATCGTGCCTAAAGCAGAGTTCCAGATTCCGCCACCTTCCTGATCAGCGATGTTGCCGTTGAAGACCGAGTTCGCGATCATCACCACGTCCGCGCCTTGGGTATGTATCCCTCCGCCATTGACACCCGTGGTATTGGAGCTGAAAGTCGCGCCATCGATGGTCAGACTGGCCTCATTCGACTCAATCCCACCACCGGCTTGATTTGCCGTATTGCCACTAATGGAGATCGTGCCCGATAGATTAAGCTGGGTGTCGTTTGCCATAGAACCAATACTGAGAATGCCGCCGCCTCTGGCACATCGCGTTCCAACGTTGGTGTCTGACGCCGTATTGTTTGCGATCTGAACATTGCCGGTGATGTTGACTGTGGCACCGTCTGTATTCCGACCATCATTAAAAATACCACCTCCGCCATCGTTCGAATCGGCTTCACCAACGGCCAGATTATTGGTAACGACGCTACCGTCACCGATGTTTAGCGTACCACCGTTATTGAACAATCCGCCGCCACCTTGGGCGTCTGCCCCGGTGTTGCCGCTAAATGCAGTATTACCATCTACGACGGTGGCGTTCACGGTAATCATGCCAGTAGAGGAATTCCAGATTCCGCCACCTTCTTGCCCTGCAGTGTTGCCGGCAAAAAGACTATTCTCGATCAAAACCACATCGCCGATCGTGCTGTGGAATCCGCCGCCATTGACGCCAGTGACGTTTTCTCGAAATTCAGCGCCAGAAATGGTGACCGTGGTCTGATTGCTCTCCATGCCACCACCGGCTCGAGCAGCCTCGTTGTCGATAACCCGCACGTTGCCACTTAGGGTCACTGTTGTGTTGGAAGCGGGCGCAGCGCCGATGCTCAAAATGCCTCCGCCGTTACTGTTCATGGCAAGCGCTTCGTTTCCCGAAACAAGAATATTGCCATCCAGTACTACGGACGCACCTACCGTATTGACTCCTCGGTTGAAGATGCCACCACCGCCATCGTTGTTGCCCTGGTTTGCCCCGATCACGCGATTATCGATGATGAAAGACGTGCCGGTAATGGTGACCTGACCTCCATTGTTGAACAGCCCGCCCCCGCCTTGCTCATCGTTCGCAGCATTCGTAACGTTTGCCTGATTGCGGTCGATGGTGATGTCGTTTAGCGTCATGGTTCCAGTGAAAGAATTCCAGATTCCGCCGCCTTCTTGTTGTGCGATGTTTTCGTAGACGTTGACGGAGCTAAAGGTCACTACGTCTGCGCCGCTGGTGTGTAGTCCGCCTCCATTCACACCCGTGGTATTGCCGCCAATTTCCACATTGCTAAAGTCCAACTCCGCGTTGTTACTTTCCACGCCGCCGCCAGCGCGGGCCGCCTGATTATCGAGTATGCGAACCCCACCGCTGGCGCTTATCAATGCGCCACTATTGGCCACGCCCACATTCATCACCCCGCCACCGTTGGAGTTGGAGGACAAGGCTTCGTTGTCAGCAATAATAATCGGCCCGACTAGCGTAATTGACGCGTTATTCGTATTGCGGCCGTCATTGAAAATACCGCCACCTCCGTCGTCCGGCCCTTGGCTCGCACCTACCACCTGATTGAATCGAATCACCGAAGTTCCTGAAATAGTGACCTGACCACCGTTGTTGAACAGGCCTCCTCCGCCTTGTGCATCGGAAGCCGCGTTGGCGACGTTCGCCCGATTATTGCTGATGCTGACGTTTTCCAGAGTCATGGTGCCGGTGGATGAATTCCACAGGCCTCCGCCTTCCTGTCCGGCTATATTGCTCGAGGCCAATACGCCTTTGGCAAACACCGACTCGCCAATGGATGAGTTACTAATTTGTGTAATCCCAGCACCACTGACGTGCACACCGCCGCCGTTCACACCGGCTTCGTTTTGCCGTATGACAACGCCATCAGCTATCAGCCGCGCGTTGTTAGTCTCTATACCGCCGCCTGCGCGCGCAGAGATATTGGAAATAATGTTCAGCCCAGAATTGAGCGTTACAATGGTTAGTTCTGGCGTAGTTCCAACCGCCATTATTCCACCGCCATTGCTGTTGGCGCTATTAGCACCGTTAAGAGCGATCAAGGTATCGCCACTAATAGAAACCGAGGTACCTGAGTCCCCGCGACCATCGCTAAAAATCGCGCCGCCGCCATCGTCAGACCCCTGATTAGCACCCGTGACACTATTTCCGGCGAACGTAGACGACTGAATTATCAGGCTGCCACCGTTGTTAAAAATGCCGCCGCCGCCTTGGGCGTCGTTCGCCGCGTTGCCAACGAGAGCGGAGTTACTGATCAAATCCGAGTTGCTTACCGTCATGGTGCCACTGCCATTCCACAACCCGCCGCCTTCCTGGTCTGCGCTATTGTTGCTGATGGTGCTATTGGCAATGCTGGTTGTGCCGGCACCAGTCACGTGCAATCCGCCCCCGTTGCCTGGGCTCGGACCAGTATCGTTATTGGTCATGCTTACCAGCGTCAGCTGCAGGTTCGCTTCATTGTTCTCAATGGCTCCGCCGGCCCGGCTGGCAGAATTCTGATCGAGATTCAGATTGATCAGCGATGCATTGGCCCCACTGTTTACGGCGATCGCACCGCCAGAGAAGGCAGCAGAACCGCTGATGGATAGATTGCGAATTTGCACGTTGGCGTTGGTGTCTATCAAAACCGCACCACCGTCATCATTGGGCAGTGCAGATCCGGCAGTCATATCCACCCCCCGAATGATGACAGGCTGAGTCGTAGACACATGAAAAATCCGGGTGCTGTTGTTGCCTGAAACAATGACCTCAGCGAAACTGGCACTAGTATCAATCACCAGATCGTCAGTAATCTGGAGTTCACTGGACAGCGTGATAGTGATGCCACCAGCATTGGGGAAAACTGTATTGTCAAAGTTGACCACATCCCCTGTGGCGTCGCCAGCTATCGCATCGGCGTTGATGGCCGAATTGTTATTGGCGGACAGGATTGCTTCTCGCAAAGACAAAGCCCCGTCTTCTGCAACCGTGTCTGCAGTTGTATCCACGACAAAAGTGGCGGCGACGCTATAAGGTGAATATCCAAACAAAACGATAAGAGCGATAAACGTAACTGAGGCGATTCGTTGCAGCATGGGGACCCCTCTCCTAGGCAATGAATAATTATCCGCACCCATTAGCCTGTTTTTTTGATGCTTGGCCACTGGCACGTCATTGCCAGTGTACTCCTGCATACCGTCCAAAAATGTAAGAAATTGCTGATTTGTGGCGGCCAGAACCACCAGGTTATCGATGTAAATTGATCGGCCTTAGAATCTGTACATTCAAATTGAAGCTGGCATCCTGTTGCCAATTGCCAGGAGTGGGGTGGGGCTGGCGCTAATATTGACTCTGACCATCCAGGCCAGCCGGAATTAAGTTGGTGGAGCGCTGTCTGATTGCGCCATGCGCACTCGCTCAATGTCACCCTGGCTCATATCACTTGGGCTCACCATCTTCACCGTACCGGTAGTCGACACAATTGCGTCCATTGGTTTGACTGTTGGTGGGACAATTGGCTTAGCTATATTTCTATTATTGGTTCCGCTCTACCTCGGAAGTTGCCTTGAGCGATCTCAATTGTCAGGCGGTCCAGCTAAAGTGTTCAATTTGGCAGTTCCAACCCTCGCTTTGGGCTGGTCAGCAATTGCGCTTGTTCAAGCAACTTTAATGTGTGATTTTCGACCAAAATACATACGTGGCCACGAAGTGAAAGTGCGCGAGTTGCAGGCTGTGGTAGACAAGCTGGTTCTGCTCAAAGATACGTGTCCGGAAGATCCAAATGAACTATTTTTCGCGGAGCTCAGAGTGCAATATGACCTTCCTCCTTACAATCCGCGCAATATTCGCCTGAATCGGGGAACCTGCGAAATCTACCACATTGGGGTGGATGGAATAGATGACGGCGGTGTGCCCATTAAATCCCGCCAGGGACTTGCAGCAGCTTTCTGTGACACAAGCTTGTTGTGGCGCCACGTGTTGCCATGCGGCGCACGGTATTCCGGAGACGTGCTATTGGTGCGCGAATGAAAAGCGGTAGGTACGTATTCTCCGCCGAGTCCAAATCAACATGAATTCGGATTACTGCCCTTTAACAGCCTGTCGCTTCTTAAACTCGTCGAAGCTCTGGGTCATTGTTTGAGCGAGTTGCTCTTCCGTAACCTGTGCTAAACGCTGTGCAGTTGCTCCGCAGAACTGCTCATGACCGAGCGCTTCTGAATATGCTTCAGCTTGTTCTCTTACAAGATGAAAGCCTCCGCGGAGATGATCGAAGTCTTCCTGAGCAACACTGGAAACGTCTCCAAAAAAGCCTTCTTGAACCATCTCTTGAATTGCGTTTTTCGCACTCGCGTTGAAGCTGCTTCGGCTAGATTCCAGTTGCTCTCGCAGCTCTGGAACCTCTTCAATGCAATAGTCGATTATCACGCCTGTGGTTTCTGTTACTCCTGCAAGGAAAAAGTCCGCATCGGACTGCGGCGCGTTTTGCGCCCACACTGAAGGAATTGCTCCCGAAACACCAAGTGCGAAAAAGAAGATAGAGCTCGTAATAATATTCTTCATTTTAATTCGTTGTACTCTGGCCTTTATCAGGCGGGTTGCATTTCAATCGGGCGGCACTACAGCGCGTCGCAGGATATCACTTCGTCGCCAGGCATGCTCAGTTGGTTGCAAATTAGCTATGGGTAGTAGTCGTACTCGTAACGGCCTGTTTACGGGCTTCCAGTCGCGCACTTTTATCCTCCACAGTCATTAACATCGCATCATGTTTTGAGTACAAATCCTGTGTGAATTCCGGGGATGGGAAAAAGTCTTATATGTTGCTTTTCCAGTACATTTGCCTTCGTTCATGCAATATGAAACATATATATTGCATAATAACTATAAAGAAACTAAAATATTTCTTTCTGGAAAAAAGCAACATATAAGCTTCTCAATGAGCGCGCTTTTAGATCAAATTAGAGCACGCCGTATCAAACTGGGTCTTAAGCAGCACGATATGGAGATGCGGGTCGGGATGTCGCGGCAGCAGTATCAGCGCCTCGAAACCAAGGGCAATCCGCGTCTGGATACATTAGAACTCATTGCTAAAGGTCTAAACGGCGAAATCATGTTTATCCCTCAAGATAAGGCACAGGCGGTGCGGGCGGTTCTCGAAAATGAACAGGAGCAGACTGTTGAACGTATCGGCGAAAAGCGCGACCAATACGGCATTGCAGACGATCCCTGGAAAAATGTCCTTGAGGACGAAGATTGAGCCAGACGCGCATGCAACAGGCTCAGGTTTTGGAACTGAGGCTGCATCGGCACCTGGTGGGCCATCTGGTCGGATATGAGAGTGGTCGAAATGTTTTGGTTTTCTCAAAAGAGTTCAGCAATGATCCAAAGCGGCCGACGTTTAGCTTGACCACAAACCCTGCGTTTCCTCATGCGCACAAACTACTTTCTAATCCGTGGACGAAGACGCAAAGACTCCATCCTACGTTGTCAAACCTATTGCCCGAAGGAGCGCTCCGCGAGTACATCGCGCAATCACTGAAAGTCCATACAGACAGTGAGTTTGAGATATTTGCAAACTTGGGCAAAGACCTGCCGGGCGCGCTGATTGCAACGCCGATGGCGCCAGACCAAGTCCCTCAAAGTGTTTTGAATACCCATGGCGAGGCCAGGGCAATTGAGCCTTCCTCCACTGGAAGAGACACAAAGTTTTCGCTGGCAGGCGTTCAAATGAAGTTCTCCATGCAAGCTGAAGATGGGCGGTTCAATCTTGCTGCAGACGGAAGCCTTGGCGATTGGATTGTTAAGACACCTTCAACCAGGCATGCGCATGTACCACGAAACGAATTTTCCGCCATGTCACTCGCAAAGATGGTGGGCGTCACCATTCCAGAAACCAAATTGGTAGCGCTCTCCAGCATCGGTGATCTTCCTCCGATCAATTTGCCTAAAGAAGAATATGCCTTCGCAATCAAGCGATTTGATCGCGCAGATGATCGACGCATCCACGCAGAGGATTTCGCTCAAATCCTGTTCAAGTATCCACAACAAAAGTATGGGTCCGCTAGTTACGAGCAGATCGGCAAAATCATATACGAGTATTCTCAAGACCCGCTAGGTGACGCCCAACAATTTGCGCGTAGGCTGCTGGTAAACATTTTGCTGGCAAATGGCGACGCACACCTGAAAAACTGGAGTGTGGTGTACCCAGACCAAATCACACCCAGGCTCTCACCGGCGTACGATATTCTGACCACGCGCCTCTACATTGAGGACGAGAAAGACTTCGCGCTAAATCTTGGCAAGACGAGAAGCTGGTACCATACAACGATTGCCAACTTCGAACACTGGGCAACGCGCAGCGGAATACCCTGGCGAGCGATCAGACCACATCTTTATGACGTCTTGGAACGCGCCCGTACACTATGGCCCTCAGCACTCAGTGATCTACCCGTAACGGATGCACACAAGATGAGTCTTATCGACCATTGGGAAAGGCTCTCGGAAGACTTCCGCATTGAGACTTGAAGCCATGGAGTCTTGGTATTCTCATCCACTCAGTGCATTTCAGAAAGAGTGGATCAGATTAGTGTATTCGTGAAGATTCTTTGCTTTGCGAGCTCTGCGCTAAACTAAATCTGATCGGTTATTAATCGAACCTGACCCCTTTTTCAAACCGGCAGAATGTCATTCCTGACCCCGATCAGGAATCCAGGCGGCGGTGGGCCGAGGAAACGGACGGTAGTCGTTCGAGAAGTTCGATTTAAACCTGTCACCGCTAGGGGCATGCGAACCCGCCGCTGCTAGCCCCAATTAACGGCGTTGGTCAGCCACGATTAGTCCATGATCTGCTAACGGACCGTCGATGTGACGAACTTGTGCGCTAGTAAAGAATTCCTTACTAGTGGAGCCGGCTAAGAAAGAAAACTTTACTAGTGAATTTTTGCTGGCGCGAAAATTCTCGCGGCGGTTGCCGGTTGGAATGTTCTTGTGGGTGATGTTTTTGTCTTACGCGTTGGAAAATATTCTGATCAAGCAAGGCTTGTTTGTTCCGCGGCCATACATTGCCCCCGAAGAGCTGGCTGGCGCAGCATTTGCCGAAATAGTGCGAACCATGGTTTACCTTGTACTTATCGTATGGACCGGATTTAGCAAACGCTTTAAAGCATGGGTAAGTCCGCCCGAAGGTTCGGGTGATGATTGGCAGGATGCTGCCAGCAATCCAAAGCCAGAAGGGACGTCCGAAGTCGAAAAATGAGGTGGTAAGATTGACCGCTTAAGCCAACTGCTTCACATAGGCATAATTGGAGCGGTCTTTAATGGCTAACCAATTTTGATCGCGCCACCTACCTGGTTCACATCGCGAAAAAGTAAAGGCATCACTTTCAACACGATCAAGGCCCGATGGCACGAAACCAACCCACCTCTGTTTCGAAGAAAATCAATTCGCTAGAACGGGAGAAGCCTTACTTTGAAAGCGCTCTTCTCAACGGGCTATTTTTGGCGCCTTTTGCTCTG
>CAZVYE010000098.1:0-12720 GCA_964630895.1 uncultured Gammaproteobacteria bacterium
ACGCTTCGGGCGTAACCTCACCACTTAGCAGCGAAACGATTCGTAGCTACAGAATTCATGAGATAGTGGCTAGATGGTTACAACCAATTTTCACGCTTTGTTAGGAACAAAACCACCTGACGATAACGGGCGGCCTGCAACTGCTTTGATTCGGCCGTTTAGCCAAGTACTTGCGTTGGTGCTCTTGTTTTATGGGGCACTGTTGGCCGGCAGTATGTGGCTTCTCAAAGTGCCATCGGCATTGGTGGGGGCGCATTCCGATTTGGTATACGAATACAGCTACATTGACTGCAAAGCGGTTAGTTCCAATTATGGTTACGATGGAGTGAGCTTTTTTCGGTTTGCGCTCGATCCGTTGACTGACCAGGCCGATGAGTATGGCATTAAGCTTAAGCATCCAGGATACCGTCAGCAGCGCATCTTGCTGCCTTCTTTAGCCTGGGTCGTTGGGCGTGGTGATTCGAGTCTCACCTTTGCAGGATTGCTGTTGGTTCAATTTCTAAGTATTACAGGGTTAACGATCCTCGGCGTCTGTATGGCCACGAGGTATGGTTACTCTGCCTTTGCAGGCGCATTGCTGGCCTTCATTCCAGGATTGGCAATTTCCGTTCCGCGATTGCTGGCAGAGCCGCTGACTCTGGCGCTGATGGGGGCAGGTGTTTGGTTATTGGTAGTTCGCAAGTTTCCCTTGGCGGCCGTCTGTTTGGCAGTTGCTGTTTTGGCCAGGGAAACAGCGGTGATTGTGTCGTTAGCCTGGGGGGTGTGGTGGCTGCGGCAAATGGTCACTAAAGGAAGTATGGATGCGGTGGGGCGATATCCGTTCTGGCTGCTTGGCCTGGTTGTGTTTGCCTGTATGCAGGCATTTATCTATTTCCGCTGGGGAGCACTGGCAGGAGCTGCAACAGAGAAGACGTTTTATTGGCCGTTTGAAGGTTGGGTTGCAACGGTGGCCCAACTGGTGCGGTCGCCGTCGCTAATGAATTTGTTCTTTCTCGGCGCGCTAGTGGTCATAAGCGCGTGGGCAGTATTTTTGCTTCTTCGAATCAAGAAGTTAAACCCGGTCATAGCCGTTTCTTGCTGCTTATACCTGGTGCTGTTTGCTCTGATGGGTCCCGCATATCTCAACAATAGTCCTGCATCGTTGCGTGTGACTGCTGATATTTTTCTGTTAGGTGCGATAGGGTTGTTAGCTCACCAGGCGCGCCAGAGGATCGTTACAATAACGCTGATGGCCTTTTTTTCGCTTTGGTTAGCCACAGCGGGCGCCGAGCTTTGGCGGTTTAAGTTGGTTCAGCCGACGCTTGGGGCGGGTTGTGCTGTGGAGCATTCGGCTGGTTCATGATCCATAATAAGTCTATCTGTGTGCCAGCTTAAGTTGCCCTGAACAAACGATCAGTCAATCGCTTCCGCAACTTCCACCACATGACAAGCCGTCGCCACCAGCTCCGCAGGCCCCTTGGCCCGAACCATGGTTTTGGTCGTTTTTCTTTACATCGCGATAGGCAAACGGACTAAGTCCAAGATCTGCCAACTCCGCTTTTGAGTAGTGGTGGGAGAGCATAGTAACCACCAACATGGCTCCGATTAAGGGAAGGCACCACACAATGAGTAGCTGAAAAAGTTTCTGCGATTGGGTGGTGCCTGCATCTCGCACTAGAGCGCGTGTGGCCAGAAAATTTGCAATCAGCGTCATTCCGGCGAGGCCGAGCAAGCCGTAGAAAAACCAGTTCATAAATCTAGTAAACGGTGTGAGTCTGGGCGGCATTATAGAGCGCCTTGGTTGCCTGTAAGCCGAGCGCCAAGACAGACTAGGCTAAAGTCGTAGCTAACCAGGCAGGTTATTTAACCAGTGGACGGCACGCTCGACGTGCTTACCAAAATGGTGTTGTACCAGCTTGGACTCGCTGGCCTTCTTGTCGGGTCCATAAGCTAAAGAAGGCTCTTTTGCGTTGACAGAGAACACGCTAGTGATATGGGCATGACTTGGGCCAGTGATATTGAGAAATTCGGCTGCAGATGCGATGGCTGTATCTGGGCGCGCAAGTAGCTCTGACATTTCTATTCTTAGCGCGCCTGCCCTGATGATTTGGGCAGCAATTTCTTGCTGGCGAAGCCACACCAGAGCGCAGATACTATGATAATCCAAGTGCACTGGAGAGCCATTTCCTTGAACCAATCCTTTGCGTTCCAGAAAGTCACTGCCTTGGCATATCGACTGCAACAACATCGGCATGTTCTGACGGGTTGTATCCGGCTTCTTGCTACATGAAATGAGAAATTCTTCCAGACTGTTGGTTAACAATATCGCTCGAATGTTGGGGTCGACGTCCAGGATTCTCGTGCCAAGGGTGTTGACCAGGTTTGAAGGCTTTATGAGGACAGAGGATTCCTCCCCTTGAGCTTTGTTCAGCAATCTAAGCACCGTCTTGATAGTGTCATCTGCCAGCGGTGTTTTACGCTCAGAATCCGCAAGATCCCGAAGGGCCAGGGGTTCCAGCAAACAAACGGTCTGACCCGGTTGGGCAAGCGATTTTGCGAACAGCGTCGAACAGCAGAACGCGGTGTGGAACAGAATCGCCATCTGCGGGCTTTGATGCTCCGGGTTCATTACGATGACTATCTAAAGTCGTTAATAGCTACGCTCAACGTTTGCGCTTTGGGGTGCGCAATACGGTCGTCAAGAAAGATAGAGTCTCGCAAGGTTTCTGGTGTGAGCTTTAGGAATACAAGCCTGTTGTTGTTCATATCCACGCGCCACAGGAACACTGTAGGGTCATCGGCGAGCGCCTGGGGACTAAAAAAACCACCCGCAACTTGTTGTGGCTCATTCGCTTGGACACTGCTCATCGCTAATTACCTCTTCGCATATTTACGAACCCTTGCATTCAATCGAATGCAGCAAAGGGAAGCCCGTGGCGATAGTCACTACTGGGCGCTTTGCGCAATAATCGCAATCCCATGACGGGTATATATGTATAAACGTACATATATATGATATTCTGTCGTTCCTTGGTGACTAAAGGTATGGGTAATGAAGAAAATTGAACGAGTTCAAACCGGTATTCGTGTAGAAAAACGGCTGCTTAAAGTCTTAAAAGCTCTTGCCGAATATTTAGACATGAGTTTGGGTGATCTATTGGAGGGCGTCGTCCTGCATGCGCTTGAGGGCAAGGCTCCGTTCTCACCAGAAACGCTACAAAAGATTTCTCAGATCAAAAACCTGTACGACCTGGATTTGACCGCTGCAGATAGCCACAGAATGCAAGAGGCCGATGGTGGACGGTAAGGCACTGCTGCGGGGCCTGCAGCAAGGTACCTGGCCATCGGAGCAGTTCGGACAGCGCGAGCACGTGTATTTATGCTGGTATCTGTTGGGTCAGTTGTCCCGGCAAGAAGCTGCCAGTCAACTTATAAACGCACTGATCGCCTACACCAGACATTTAGGCGCCACCGATAAATACCACGAGTCCGTAACCTTGTACTATTTTTCGCTGATATCTGGGTTGCGCGAATTACTTCCTGAAGGGCACGATTGGCAGACCTTCTGCAGCAACGCGCCTCAAGACTTATTTTCCCACCAGCAGGTTTTGAAGATTGGGTTCTCGGCCCAGGAGCACACCAGCCCATTTGCTAGAAAACATTGCCTGCCGCCGGCGTTTTTGGATGCCGCCATTGCCGAGCACTTTCTCCAAGGAGTACATGCGAAGCGTCGTCTTGAGGCGTAGGATACGCTTGTACTATATAAGTCATCGGGGATTAGGAGGATGTTATGCGTTATGTGCTGCTCGGAGTATTTATTGCACTTTTGTCATGCGCGGTTGTAGCTCAGGAGAGAAATAACGGCGTTTTCTTTGTTGAGGCGGGTGATAACGACGCACTGATTGATGCCATTAATCAATTGAATGCCAATAGTGACGACGGTGGCGTTATATTTATCTCTGAAGGCCCAAACGGTCAAAGAGGGTATGAGTTTGTCCGGCCACTTCCGGGCTCTGATAGCGCATTACCGACGATCATGACTAACATCTCACTGGCCCCTTTAGACCCGAGTGTAGTGATCACATTCGAGCGCGGTTCCAGCGCCGGTACAAATTTTCGGCTCGCTGAAGTGGGCGATGGCGGGCGACTATCGATAGGCCGGTTCAACATCGAATCATTCAATGTGGATGGCAGTGGCGGTGGGGTATTGATTACCGGGGATGGGAAATTGTCATTGGCGGGTACCAGGTTTCGCAATAATTTTGCCAGCGCGGATGGTGGCGCCGTGGCGGTAATGGGAACAGGTTCCATCTTCTCCAGCGGATCTGAGTTTTTCGAGAACCGTGCAGGCTCGCTAGGCGGAGGCGTTAGTATTACCGGTGAAGGAACGGGGAACATTGGTTTTACGTCTTTCACCGACAACACCGCAGGCATTTTTGGGTGTGATTTGAACCTGTCGTCACGCTCCAACGGTGATTTTGGCAATACCCTAACCTTGCTGCACAACACATTTAATGCCGACTGCGACAACGTGCTCATAGAGAACCCGCTTGGTCGGATCGTCACCCGAGGCAACACATTCGCAGGGCGTGGCGACGCTATCGACTCCACAGACGCGGTGGCGCTGTTTGGCAATCTTTTCAATATTCAACCTACAACCAACAAGTCTGGATCCGAAGTAGGCGCAAAGGCCGTATGTAATGACTTCGGCACCAATGCCTTTGAGTCTCTGGGCTTTAATATTTCGCCCGAAGACAGCTGTGCGCTCAACCAGCCCACCGATCTACCTAATACGGATCCGATGGTGGAAGAGCCTGATGCAGATGGCGTTGTAAGGCCACTTCCAAACAGCCCTTTGATCGACGGTGGACCAGCCGACTTGGTGGATTTGGGCGAATCGAGTCTGGTGTTGCCGTGTGGATATAAAGATGTCCTCGGCAGAGGGCGCCCCCAGGACGCGGATGGAAATGGGGTCTTTGAGTGTGATCTTGGTACGTTCGAGGTAGTGGGTGGCGCCGACATTGGTGGCACCCATAGTGCTGCATATTTCGATACGTCGCGCAGTGGTGAAGGCGTTTTCCTGGAGGTTCTGCCAGATGGTCAGACGTTTGGGGCAAAATTTAGCTATCTTCCCGATGGTTCTGGTCCAGCATGGTTCGTGGGCTTGGGCAATGTGGTGGACAACTCGCTGGTTTATGACGATATGCTGCAACCGCTAGGTGGCGTATTTGGGGCTGGCTTTAATGCAGACAATATTACCCGACCTAAAGTGGGTTCTCTGGCGGTCAATTTTCCGGATTGCCTGGCCACTGGACAACCGGGCAAGCTTGCGTTTGAGGCGCTGGACGGTGGCGATTTAGAAGACATTCTGGTGGACGCGACTCGCCTCACCGAAATTGTCCCATGCGCTGGGGCCGCTCCGGCCACTGCGGGTCGATCTGGGTCATTTTTTGATCCTGCGCGCAACGGCGAAGGCATCTTTGTGCAATGGCTTTCCAACGGCAGCGTGCTGGTAATTTGGTACACATTTGATCCAGAGGGCAACCAAATGTGGATTATCAGCAGCGACGTGACCATAACTGGCAATACTGTCGTTGCGAATATGCTGTACCCCACCGGCTTTGCCACTTTTGGTCAGAATTTTGATACCAACGATGTATCGCTTAGCCCTTGGGGGACGGTGACGCTGGAATATATACCCGGGTGTAACACCATAAACTTCAGCTACGACAGTTCTGTTGCGGGCTATGGGTCTGGCGGGTACACCTATTCGCGTCTGACCAGTTTGGCGGACACAAGCTGCGACTTGTGACTTCAGGTAGCCTTGTCAGTACAAGTTCTAAGCCGAACTGAGATGGCGCAGGTACCATGACTTAGCCTTGCGGCCGCATGCGCAGCGGCTGCAAGGCTTAACTTCAATCCACAATTCGGAAACAGTCAGGTGCGCGGTGGGCTATTGGCCTGTGGGTGTGGCCAAGTTTGATGTAACGCCGTTGACTGTCAAAACGTTGTTCTCGAACGTCAAGTTCATCTTTGCCTGGCCCGCTTCAAAAATCACCGTCTGATTATTATGGAATGAGGCCAGAGTTTGCTCCGGCATGGCGCTGTACTGGTAAACCAGTCTGCGCAGTAAATCTTCGGGCATCACCAAATTCCAGTCCAATTGAATGGCTTCTCCCAACAGCGCAGGATTGGCTAGATAACCGGCTTGCGGTTGTCGAACCACTCTTAACGCACCGGTTACCGACACGGGCCCAGTGTCTGTCATCGCCTCCCAGTGTTCCAGATTTAGCTCAAGCCCTGGCTTGAGTATCGCTGGCAGTACGATTGGCAGGTTATATTGCGCCGCCTGGGGGTCTACCTGGGCAATAGCGATGGTCTCCCGAATCAGGCCCACTGCTTCTTTTGGTAGCCCGAGCAAAGAGAGGCTGCCAGATACATCGCGCATATCCACCAAGGCTGAACTGAGCTCTTTAGCTTCAATCTGGGCGCGATAGTCTGTGACTGCATCGTCCGGCGTTATCGCTATATCCAGCGCCAGGTTGCGTCCTTGCTCTCCATCCAACTGATAGCCCTGCAGGTCAAGATCGATAGTGATCTGTCCGCCATTGGCATTTAAGCGAGCATCCAGGTCGTCCAGTACGGTCCCAGGACCGTTCAGAGTCTGCGATACCGCCGTAAACTGCGCGCCACCTTCCGCCATGCGCCCGGTCCAGCTTACCTGCCCGGTGTAAGGGTCGATTCGGGTCAGCACACCGTCTCCTGTCAGGCCTAAATCAAATCCGAGCCTGATATTGCCGTACCCCAGTTGGCCGTCGTAGTCAGAAATTTCCAATGGACCCGCATACAGTCCTTGCTTGCTTGGGTGGCTGATTGTGCCGGTGATTTGCATTTGCGAAGCGGGCTGCTGAGGAACTTCCAAGGTAAGCGTGCCCTGGGAGGAGACCCAACCAGTGTCCATCTGTACGTTGGTGACAACATAATTCCCCAGCGGCTGACCGACCATATTTCTCATGTTGTTACCCAACAGCCAGCCGAGGCCAGGCGGCACGAGCAACACAATAAGAAGCAAGAGAATGGCGCAAGCGATAAGGAGTTTTCGCATGAGTATTGTCCGAGCAAGGGGGCGCCATTGTAGTCAGACCCAGGACAACTGCCAACGTTCTCAATGATCTAAAACATGCCTGGAGCAGGAAATGCGTTAATCTAGGGCGGTTGCAGCATGGGAGAGACGCAAATGCATCCTGGGATAGTATGCGCTGGCGCAGCCTTGGCAGGTTTTGCGATCTTTTGGATATTGGAATTGACCTTGGGTATCACCAATGGGATTACATTGCCGCTTGCAATAACCAACGTGTTGGGAGAAGAGGCCGCGATTTTCGCCAGGGAGTTGATTGTTTTCTACGGCCTTGGCGCGGCACCGGTTTTGCTGTTTACCATTGCCGTTTTGTACTTGATCTCGCCAAGAGCAATCTTCCTTAGCGGGCCGGTGGCGGGGCTGTTTGTATGGCTAACCGCGTGGTTTATCCAGCCGTGGATGAGCAATTCAGCCATTCTCAATCCCTTTGGACGCAATCTCAGTGGCTACGCGTTTGAGGTAATACTGTTGGTCTGTACGGTATTGGTCCCGGGCCTTTTGTGGTACAGATTAAGCGCGAAAGGTCGGCAATAAGCCTTTTGCCAGGGCCTGTTCGCATGGTTATGTAACAGGTTTTAAAGCACTATCCTTGCACCAATGTGCAATTGTGCCGATACTGCGCCTCCGGACCTGGGCTTGGCTCAGGCACTATTACCCTATCAATGATTCAAAGAGGTCGGACGTTGCCGGCGCAAGATACCGAACAATGTCGGCTACAGCAGGGCGCGGAGAGTCTGGGGATTTCCTTAGACGACCAGCAGGCGCGCTTGTTGCTGGAGTATTTAGATGAAATGGTGCGTTGGAATCGCGCTTATAATTTGACCGCAGTGCGAGACCGGGATCAAATGGTCCCAAGACATTTGCTTGACAGTCTGGCCATTTCTCCCTGGATCGCCGGCACGGAACTGCTAGACGTGGGTGCTGGAGCGGGATTGCCGGGCATTCCATTGGCAATTGCTCGACCACAGCTAAAAGTTACGTTGCTTGACAGTAACGGCAAAAAGGTCCGTTTTATGCGGCACGTGGCGCGCACGCTGCGGATTGAAAACTTTGATGCGGTGCATGAAAGGGTCGAGAGTTTCGAGCCTGGCAGGACATTTGCGCAATTAGTAGCTCGAGCGTTTGCGCCAACGCAAAAATTGCTGCAACTGGTAGCAAGGTTGGTGGCACCCGGAGGTCAAGTCGTCGCCATGAAAGGCCCCAGCGAGTTGGAGCCATCATCGCCACACGACGCGTTTGAATTCGAACGCCGTGTCGACCTTGATGTCCCGGGCCAACCCAAAGGGCGTCATTTAATGATTTATCGAAGAAAGCAGGTATGGGAAGAGTCATAGCAGTTGCCAATCAGAAGGGCGGGGTCGGCAAGACCACGACCTGCGTCAATCTGGCTTTTGCACTGGCTGAGTCTAATCGGCGCGTGCTGTTGTTGGATATGGACCCTCAAGGCAACGCAACAATGGGCGTGGGTATGGACAGCCGCCAACAGGAACTCACCTGCGGTGAGGTCTTGCTGGGAGAGTGCAGCGTTGATGAGGCCACCTTTCGTTTGGAAGAGCTTGGTTTTGACATCGTTCCTGGCAACTCGTCCGTAACGGCAGCCGAAGTCCGACTGATGGAAATGCTCGCACGAGAGCGCCGCTTACGCGAGGCGCTCAAGCCTGTGGTGGATAACTACGACTATATCCTGGTTGATTGTCCGCCATCCCTGAATATGTTGACTGTTAATGCGCTGACGGCGGCGAACGGCGTGCTTATTCCCATGCAGTGCGAGTACTACGCGCTGGAAGGTCTGACCTCATTGCTGGACACGATTGAGCAAATTCAGGAGGCAGTCAATCCAGAATTAGAACTGGAAGGCCTGCTGCGAACCATGTATGACATCCGAAATAACTTGTCCAACGAGGTTTCCAATCAGTTGGTAAAGCACTTCAAAGACAAGGTCTATCACACCATTGTGCCCAGAAACGTGCGGGTTGCAGAAGCGCCTAGTTTTGGCCAGCCTGTGATCGTGTATGATCGCGCTTCCCGAGGCGCCATTGCCTACTTAGGTTTGGCTGGCGAAATGATGCGGCGCGAAAGAATGGCTAAAGCTGGCTAGCACCACCGCAGCAACAGCACACAGACAAAACAGAAATCATGGCAAAGAAAAAAGGATTGGGTAAAGGGTTAGATGCGCTGCTGGGTTCGCGCCCGGCTGGTGACAACGAAAAGGCACCCGTGGATGGTGTGCTCAAGCGCATCCCCGTAGAGTTTATTCAGCCTGGCAAGTATCAGCCCAGAACCGGCATGGATCAGGATAAGCTCGCGGAGCTGGCCGAATCCATTCGATCCCAGGGTGTCGTCCAGCCCGTGGTGGTCAGGCCGATCAGTAAGGGTCGCTACGAGCTGATCGCGGGGGAAAGACGTTGGCGCGCCTCGCAGCTAGCAGAACTGCGCGAGATTCCTGCGATAATTCGTGATGTTCCCGATCAAGCCACCATGGCGATGGCGCTGATCGAAAACATTCAGCGAGAGAACCTGAATCCATTAGAAGAATCCAGCGCTCTGCAGCGCCTGATTGATGAGTTTGATCTGACCCATTCGGACGCCGCTAAAGCCGTGGGTCGTTCCCGCGCAGCTGTTTCCAACCTACTCCGATTACAGGAGCTGGAAGCAGACGTAAAGTCGATGGTGGACGAACGCAAACTGGACATGGGCCACGCTCGTGCATTGTTGGCAATCAGTGGCAGCGATCAGGTGGCAGCCGCCAGACAGGTTGTACTAAAAGGCCTGTCCGTGCGAGAAACCGAAGAGCTGGTGCGCCGCATGCTGCACGGTGATGCAGATAAGAAATCCAAGCCGAAGCAAAAAGTTGATCCAGATATCAAGCGACTTGAGCAGGATTTGACCGAACGACTTTGTGCGCGGGTCAATCTGAAACACGCAAACAGCGGCAAAGGTCAGTTGGTTATCTCTTACAACAGTCTGGACGAGCTTGACGGCATACTGGAAAAGATTCAGCACTAGGCCCACCTGCTCCGTTAAGTCGATCACACCTTCCGTTGATAAACCTAAATTTGGTCTCGGCTAAAATTTACGGCACAATACGAAGTTCTGCGTAGACATCGCCGGGATATCTGCGCAGAAATTGCCCAATAAATATTCAAGTAGATACTGCCCCGTGCTGGGAATCCAAGCGCGGTGGTTTTGGAGGAAATAATGCCAAAAGCTCTTTCTGCGGCGCACGGACTGCGCAGGTCCGTTCTGGCCACCGCGATTTTCGTTTCATGTCACGTTGGCGCAGAAGTCGCCGATGCGGGTTCGTCACCAAGCCTGAGCAACACCGAAGCCGCTTCAGCGTCTACTCAGCTATTGCTTCGAAACGGCGCGTTCGATCCACTTACTCAGAACATAAGCGCAAAATCCATGGGGGTTGCTGAGGTGCGCGAGTCGCGCTACGGCATTGTGCAGTTTCACAGTGCGGAAGCAATGAACGCGCAAGCGCTGCGAGAACGTGGAGCCGATGTAGTGGGTTATCTCCCGCACAATGCATACGTCGTTCGCTGGAAGAACGGTAGTCCTGATGTGATGGCTAAATCTTCCGATGTGCGCTGGGCTGGACCATTTCAGCCAGCGTATAAAGTTGCGCCTGTTTTATGGCGCGACGTGGAAGCGAAATCTGCTGACTCGTTTGATCTGGAAATCATGGGTTTTGCGGGAGAAGACGAACATCGATTGATTAAGCACCTGCAGAAAGTTGCTCCAGGAATTCAAGTGATTCACTCGGATACCATCCGGGATGTTCCATTTATACATGTTTCCTTAAACGGCTTGAGTGCGGTTTCTTTTGCCCAGAAGGCCGCGCAAATCGATGCCGTTATGTGGGTCGATAAATTCCGCACGATGCGCTTACTGAACCGCGATACAGTTGGTCCCATCCAGGGCAACCAATCTTCCGGTGGTTTTCAAACCACCTTTCACCCGATTTGGGATCAGGACCTGATCGGCACCAATCAAATTGTTGCGGTAGCAGACTCCGGTTTGGATCGCAATGCTACTGCCTTTCGCCGCTGGACCAATGCCAATGGAGATGCTCCGGATTTAGTTACGAATGCGGAAGAAACCCCAAATTTTGAGGTAGGTCAGACTTATCCCAATCGCAAAGTATTTGCGTATTTTGTCATGCCAGGTGCATCAGCATATGACGACGATGAAACTTGTCCAGATGGTACGCCATCGGGCTTCCACGGAACGCACGTTACCGGCACCGTAGCCGCTGACGTAGGTGACCCCGCAACGCGAACCGAGCCAAATTATGATGATGGCGATGGCATGGCTCCCCAGGCGCAAATCTTGTTTCAAGATTTAGGCAATGATGAGACGGGCTGTCTTTCAGGCATCGGCGGCTACCGCATGTTTATGCAGGCCCACGAAGCCGGCGCTCATATCTCGAGCAACAGCTATGGCGGCGAGCCAGCGGACGCTGCAGACGATGCCTATTTTAGCAATGATTTTCAGGCCGATGCGGCTGCATACGACGCAGAGGACATGTTGCTGGTCTTCGCAGCAGGCAATGCGACGGCAAGCGGAATAATAAGTCATCCTGGCCAGGCCAAGAACGTATTGACGGTAGGCGCTTCTGCCCATGGTGAAATTGCCACAGTCGCTGGCTACTCGTCTGGTGGCACTACGTCTGACGGGCGGTTAAAGCCGGATGTGCTTGCTCCGGGTACCGGTATTCGGTCTGTGGGTGGTGATGACGATGACAATGGCAAGCCTAGTTTGGATAATCCTGTAGTACCGAAGAATGGCACTTCCATGGCAACTCCAGCCGTGGCGGGAGGCGCAGCGATGATGCGTCAGTACTACATGGAAGGCTTTTATCCTTCCGGTGTGCGCACTGCCGATGACGAAAACATTCCCTCGGGGATGTTGATGAAGGCCACCTTGCTTAATGGAACGTTTTTATTTGATGGCAGCCCGGAGCCAGAAACGGCCGCAGGCTGGGGGCGCATATTCCTGGACAACAATCTGTACTTCGATGGCGATAGCCGCAGCTTACGGTTTTGGGATGTTCCAAATGGATTAGGTCTGACCACTGGTTCCCGCGAAGAATTTACGGTTGCCGTGAACGAAGGGGAAGAGTTTCGCGCAACGCTGACATGGTTCGATCCCCCTGGTATCACCAACGCCAACCAAGCGTTGATTAACGATCTTGATCTGGAAGTGGAATTCGAAGGCGAAATCTACAAAGGTAATCGCGTAGTTAACGGTGCGTCTGTCTCGGGCGGCGCGCGCGACGCCATTGACACTGTAGAACAAGTAATTCTTCCAGACCCTGCGCCAGGAGAGTATACGGTCCGCGTGAAAGGCAAATCGGTTCCCGGAACAGGCGCGCTCAATACCGATCGTCAGGGATTTGCACTGGTTACATCGCAGGCCCAGTGCGCTACGGGCGTGTTGGAGTCGCCTGATGTAAACGTGAATGCTGGCGAGAACGATATTAATCTTGATTTTGACCTGATTGCCGGTGCTACAAGCTATCAGGTGTATCGTACCCTTGGTTCCTGTTCGAATAACAATGGTGCATTCCGATTTGCCGGGTCAGCCAGCAGCGGCACATT
>CAZVYE010000099.1:0-2494 GCA_964630895.1 uncultured Gammaproteobacteria bacterium
ATCCAGTCTTTCGGCGCGGACCTGTTTCTCTCTGCCCACGCGGATGATGTCAAAGAAGCCGTGGAGGCTGGATATGCCGCGGCCACCATTTTGCCCTCGGTAGTCCAGTCCAGCACCCGCCCAGAGCTACGTATTGCGTTTGATGGCGATGCCGTGGTGTTTTCAGACCATTCGGAAAGAATATACAAAGAAAAGGGGCTGGAGGAATTCGCCCGCAATGAGTCTCAGGAAGCCGGCGAACCCATGGATGCCGGTCCGTTCAAACCCGTTTTGTCGGCATTACACCGCATCCAGTCCGCATTTCCCGCGGATAACAATCCTATCCGTACTGCGCTGGTGACTGCGCGTTCAGCGCCAGCGCACAAGCGCGTTATCCTGACCTTGCGCAAGTGGGGGATTCGTATTGATGAAGCCATGTTTCTGGGTGGACGCGATAAAGGTCAGTTTCTAAAGGCGTTTGGCGCAGACATCTTCTTTGACGACCAACATTTCAACTGTGCGTCTGCCAGCCCGCATGTAGCCACTGGCCATGTTCCCCACGGGGTTGCCAACGAATAGCCGCGGTATTTGCGCAATATTCTCCGAAATTGTCCGTGCTTAAGCTATCGCCTGGGCTTTAGAACCGGTAAAATTGGCCGTTTGAAACAAACAGTAGGCGGGTCCAGGTTACTCGTCCAAGGAACCAGGTGTAAGTATGTCAGCCGTGCAACAAGAGATAGAAAAGAAACGAAGCCATAAAGCCGGATTAGATCCCACCGATTTGTACGATGTTCGGTCGCAGCTAACCGAAGAAGAGATCATGGTTAAAGACACCGTGGCGCGCTTTGTGGATGAACGGGCTCTACCGCTCATGCCTGAGGCCTTTGAAAAGGGATATTTCCCCAAAGAGCTTATTCCTGAGGTTGCCGAGTTGGGTCTACTGGGTTCCAGCATCGAAGGTTACGATTGCGCTGGTCTCAACAGCGTGAGTTACGGCTTGATATGCCAGGAGCTTGAGCGCTGCGATAGCGGACTGCGTAGTTTTGTTTCTGTACAAAGCAGTTTGTGCATGTACCCCATTTACGCCTTTGGTTCGGAAGAACAAAAGCAACAGTGGTTGCCACAAATGGCACGTGGCGAAGTTATCGGTTGCTTTGGTCTGACTGAGCCACATGGCGGTTCTGATCCAGCTAACATGAAGACTCGCGCCAAGCGGGATGGCGACGACTGGATATTAAACGGCGCCAAAATGTGGATCACCAATGGCAGTATCGCGGATATTGCAGTGGTATGGGCGCAAACCGATGAAGGCATCCAGGGCTTTATCGTAGAAAAGGATATGCCCGGATTTGAGGCACCTGAGATCCACCACAAGATGTCATTACGTGCATCAGTTACCTCCGCCTTGTATTTCGACAATGTGCGCCTCCCAGACAGCAGCCGCTTGCCTAACGTAAAAGGGCTGAAAGGTCCCCTGAGTTGTTTGACCCAGGCGCGTTATGGCATCACTTGGGGTCCCATCGGCGCTGCTATTGCATGTTTCACGGAGGCGTTAGAGTACAGCAAAGAACGCATGCTGTTTGATCGCCCATTGGCCGCGAATCAGTTGGTTCAGGCTCGTTTAGCCGACATGGCGCGACGTATCACCATGGCTCAATTGCTATCGCTGCAGTTGGGGCGTCACAAAGATGCTGGAACCATGCAGCCGACTCAGGTCAGTCTGGCGAAGTGGAATAATGTGCGCATGGCTATTGATATTGCGCGCGATTGTCGCGACTTGCTTGGCGGCGCAGGTATTACCGTAGAGCACTGTGCAATTCGCCATATGCTGAACTTGGAGAGCGTAATTACCTACGAAGGTACCGAGTCCATTCACCAACTGGTGGTTGGCCGGGAGGTCACTGGTATCAACGCGTTTTAGTGTCCCGTTTCGGGTCATTGTAATAAGAGGGGTGGGCGTTTAGCCCAGAGCAAATAGTGGCAGCAAATCTACAGTCAGTGCCCGGGACCAAGCAGGTCAACCGGGCCGAAATTATTGATCAGAACTTTACCCGATACGTCAAAGAATTTGACGGAGAAGTGCGTAAAGTCAGCGGCAGTTTTCCCAACTCAAATCTTTCCGCCAAGACGTTCATGGAGTTGTTTGAGTCTCAGCTTATGAGCCGACATCTGGATTTGATGGCGCGGGTGCTGCGGCTTGAGAACAAGGTGTTCTACACCATCGGTAGCTCCGGGCATGAGGGCAACGTTCTGCTTGGAAGGTTGACCCGTCACACCGACCCGGCGTTCTTGCACTATCGCAGCGGCGGTTTCATGATGGAGCGGTCGCGGCATCTACCCGCGATTGACCCCGTATATGACGCGGCTTTGTCGTTCGCGGCCAGTGCCAGTGATCCGTCTTCTGGAGGACGTCATAAGGTTTGGGGGAGTAAAGCACTATGGGTGTTGCCGCAGACTTCAACCATTGCCAGCCATTTGCCCAAAGCCGTAGGTACGGGCCTGGCAATTGCTCAGG
>CAZVYE010000099.1:2594-4624 GCA_964630895.1 uncultured Gammaproteobacteria bacterium
ACCATTGCCAGCCATTTGCCCAAAGCCGTAGGTACGGGCCTGGCAATTGCTCAGGCTGCTCGTATGGGACACAAATTGCCGGTTCCCAGTGATTCTGTTTCTCTGGTGAGTTTTGGCGATGCCAGCCTAAACCACAGTACGGCCCAAGGTGCCATCAATGCTGCACAGTGGACGGCACATCAGCAGATTCCGTTGCCACTGATATTCCTGTGTGAAGACAACAACATTGGGATCTCGGTGAAGACGCCGAACGATTGGGTCGGCGCGAGCATGCGGAATCGTCCAGGACTGCGGTATGTGCGTGCTAATGGACTCAATTTGCTGCAGGCATATGATCAGGTGGCTGCCGCAGTAGAGTTTTGTCGTGATCGGCGCAAGCCCGTATTTTTGCACCTGGATGTGGTTCGCCTGATGGGCCATGCTGGCACCGATTTTGAGGTGGACTATCGAGAGCTTCAGGATATAGAGCACGCAGAATCCCGTGACCCATTGCTGTGTTCTGCCTCGATTGCCCTGGAACATGGCTTGGCAACGCGAGAAGAGCTGATCGACCTTTATGAATCTATTCGCACGCGCTGCTTTGAAGCCGCTGAGCGCGCAGATAGAGAGCGGAAAATCACTACCCTGGAAGAAGTTCGTAGTCCATTGGCGCCACTGGATATGGATGGGATTGTCAAAGAGGCGAATCGTGCCGACTACGGTGAGCAGCGGTTACAGACATTTGGCTCAGAGAAGGCGCTGCCAGAAAATCAGGCGCCAAAGCATTTGGCTGTCAATATCAACCGGGCGCTGCATGATCTGTTTGCCAAGTATCCGGAAACGTTGTTGTTTGGTGAAGACGTCGCCCGCAAGGGTGGGGTATACACAGTTACCCGCAATTTGTTGAAGAAATTTGGCAGCACCCGTGTTTTCAACACACTGCTGGATGAGCAAACCATCCTTGGCTTGGCGCAGGGTTATGCCAACATGGGTATGTTGCCGGTGCCGGAGATTCAGTATCTGGCGTATTTCCACAACGCCTGTGATCAAATTCGTGGCGAGGCCTGCTCGTTACAATTCTTCTCGAATAATCAATACAGCAATCCCATGGTTATGCGAATTGCCTCGCTGGGCTATCAAAAAGGGTTTGGTGGGCATTTCCACAACGACAACAGCATTGCTGCACTGCGGGATATACCCGGGCTAATCATAGGCTGCCCCTCGCGGGGAGATGACGCCGTTACGATGCTCCGAACCTTGTTCGCTGCTGCCAAAGTATCCGGGCGAGTATGTGCCTTTCTGGAGCCTATTGCCCTCTACATGACCAAAGATTTGCATCAGGTTGGTGACGGTGAGTGGCAATTTGATTATCCGGGCCCGGAGCAAGCAATGGCTTTGGGAGACCCGCGAGTCTACAACCCGTTCGCCGACGAGTTGCTGGTAATCACCTACGGCAACGGCGTACCGATGTCGTTACAAATGGCAAAACGGCTCGAGCGAGACCATGGTGTCAAAGCCTGTGTCATGGATTTACGGTGGCTGTTGCCGTTGAATGAAGCAGAGATTATTCGCCAGGCTGAGCGCTGTCGGAGGGTGCTGGTGGTGGACGAAGGCCGGCGATCTGCGGGAATCAGCGAAGCTATTATGAGCCTGATCGCAGAACAGGCCGCGCCCGTGCCGCCGTTGGCGCGGGTGGTAGGTGACGACTGCTTTACGCCGTTAGGCAGCGCGGCTGGACTGGTGTTGCCGTCCACAGATGATGTTTATCAGGCGGCGCTGGGACTGCTGGCTTCCGCATAAGGCGTTTCGGCATTCGTTGTGACAAACTGTTGCTGGATGCGATGCGCTCGGGCTGTTAGCATGTCGATTCCTCGGGCATAATACGAAGGCAAGTTAGTTTGAATGATCATGCTCGAATCACCGGTAACGATGGCGCGCATTGCGCGATAAGTATCTGGGCATAACAAGGGGTTTCGCTGGAAAGCAGGGGCTATGAGTCAACAGGATACACTGACCATTATCTTCGCGGATGTTTGTCGCAGCACGCAGAT
>CAZVYE010000099.1:4724-6080 GCA_964630895.1 uncultured Gammaproteobacteria bacterium
CAGCAGGTCGTTACTACGCAATCAACCCTGGACGAAGTAGATCCAAACGAAACAGTAAATGTCCGCTCTCTGGGTAAGACGCGCGTTAAAGGCAAGCTTATGCCCATCGATATCGTCGATATTTTGTGGCAGGAAGATACCTCGAACGTGACGACAGTTTCGCAGGCGCTGAAGCTTGAGGATATTCAGGGACAGGCGAGCATTGTTCTGCACTTCAAGGGCAAGACCATTGAAGTAAAAGACATTTCGCCACCGTTTATGATGGGCCGGGATTTACAGAATGACCTGATTCTTGATGATGAGTGGGTTTCGCGCAACCACGCCAGCATTGAGTTTCGCAAGGGCTATTTTATTCTCGCTGACCGTAGCACTAACGGCACCTACCTTAAGTCCGGCAACGATGCAGAGTTCCGGGTGCACCAGGACGAAATGCCGCTGCGCAACAAAGGCACCATTAGCCTGGGCCAAACGGCAGCTAACCGAGGCGAGGCCAGCCTGATTCGCTACGAGTGTGACGATAGCTAAGTCTAAGCGTTAGGCGTTAGCTCACCGGGCGTTCGTTCGGTGGAATTTGTCCAATTGCCGCTCCATAACGACATTCCAAAGCGGCGGTATCCAAGCAAGTAAAAACATCGTGGCGTAACCTGCCGGCAGTTGAGGGCTTTCATCAAAATGCCGCAGCACTTGGTAGCGTCGGGTAGGGTTCGCATGGTGATCCGAATGCCTGGCCAGCTGCAATAGCATGAGATTGGTTAAGAGCGCATCGGAATTCCAGGAATGCTTTGGCGAGGGCCGCTCATAGCGACCATTGGCCAGCCGGGTGCGTTGCAGGCCGTAGTGCTCGATGAAATTCACTGTCTCCAGACTGATAATAGCGACCAGACTCTGCGCCAAAAAGAACGCTACTCCTATCCACTCGCTGATTCCATAAGCAGCCACCGCAAACAGTATTGAAATAGCGCTCCAGAGCAATACTTCATGATGCCACCAAGGCAAATCGGCTCGGTGCAGCCGGGCATTCTCCAATCGAACTGCGTCCCTTGGGTTTTTCCACAGTGCCCGGACAACAAAGCCAAATATCGACATGCCGCGGGGCGCGCTGGAATTATCTTCTGGCGTGGCAACGTGCACATGATGGCCCCTAACGTGTTCCACTTTGAAGGTTCCGTAACATACGGTAGCGAGCAAGGTGCCACCGGCCAGGCGTTCGATACTGCTGCGCTTGTGGATCAACTCATGGGCTACGTTTATGGCTAAAATTCCACCTATGTATCCGGTGGAAAGAATCCACCCGACGAGGGCAAATACGTTGTCCGCCAAAAACGCTGCCTGGTGACTCGCCCATGCGATCAGCAG
>CAZVYE010000099.1:6180-12418 GCA_964630895.1 uncultured Gammaproteobacteria bacterium
CAAATACGTTGTCCGCCAAAAACGCTGCCTGGTGACTCGCCCATGCGATCAGCAGGAGTTGCACGGGGACGGCGAGCAGGGTGATGATCTTGTAAAAAGAGTGCCCGGCTCTGCGCTTGGATTGCTCAGAAGTCAGGTTGATTGATCGCTCGCCGACCAATGCGTCCAGAATCGGTAAGAGCAGTTGTAATACGATAAGCGGCAACCACGCCGCAAGAGCCTGCGCCCCAGTCAGTTTTCCCAACAGCCAGGAAGCCGGCAGCAAGGCCGGAACGGCGAAAAGCAAAAGATATCCCAGTGGATGTACGGGCACAGCGTTCAATCCTTAGTTAACGTGCAGCCATAATAAATCTGGGGTACATTTGTTTAAAATTGTATGATTGTCCGACAATCGGAGGTGCCTGATCTTGTTACTCGACGTTCGCACTACGCCAGATGCCATTGCTATTGCCGTGCGGCAGGACATCGTTCGAGGTGTTATTTCAGAAAATGGGCAGCTGACCGAAAAACACCTGACAGAGCAATTTGACGTAAGCAGGGCTTCCGTTCGTACTGCGCTACAAACGTTGTCGCGGTGGCATCTGGTGAAACTGGCCCCGGGAAAGGGGGCTGCGCTTATAGCGCTGGATAAGGCATACGCTTTGGATGTCTGTGAAACGTGGCTATTGCTTTTGCGAGGTCTTTGTACGCATGGTGTGCCAGATCGATTCAAACCAGAGCTGCGCAAGCGATTGGCCGATTATGAACTTACGACAGCCAGCACGGACGTGCCATATTTTTTCCGCGACACCAACGGCATCATGATGGCGCTAATTTCGCGAACGGAAAAACCCATACTGGGAAGCTTGCTGAAAAATTTGCTACCTGCGCTGCAGAGGTGCCTGTATTTTTATCTGCAAGAGCGACCAGAGTCACTGGCAGAAATACGACAGTTTGTAAGTGTACTGGGGACATATCTGGTGAACGCTGATGAAAGCGCTGCGGCTGCGTGTGTTGATCAATTCGCGCATGGCCAGTTGGCGGCAATAGAGACGGTGTTTGAAGATGGTGATTAACGGCGGTAAATCGGGGCCAGTTACCAAGCGCGTGCCACGTTCGCTAGTCGTCAGATTACTCTAGGCTCTATTTCTAACGTCACACCGTATTTTTCAGCTACCCGCGACTGGACTAGTTCAGCGAGCTTAAGAACATCTGAGCCCGTGGCGTTCGCTTTATTGGTGATGACCAGGGCATGCTGCTCGGATACCCTCGCGTCACCTACCTGCAACGACTTGCAGCCGCATTGGTCGATGAGCGCGCCCGCGCTAAGCTTGACGCTGTCCCCAACCGGATAGGTGGGAATACTGTCAAGGCGACCCGCTCCCAGGGCAGCAAGTTTTGTCTTGCTAAGGACAGGATTCTTGAAAAAACTCCCCGCGTTTGGTGTTTCGGCCGGGTCGGGCAGTTTGCGCTTGCGCAGCGCGGTAATGGCGCGAGCAAGATGGCCGGGACTGTCTGGTGTTAAATTCAGCTCTTCTAACATATCGGCAACCCCCGGATACTCCGTCTGCGCTTCGCCTTGTTTGCTGAGCCGCAATCCCACCGACCAAATCCAATATTGGCTGGGTTGCGCCCGCTTAAACATGCTGTCGCGATAGTCAAACTCACAGTCGGCATTGTTGGCGCGTACCATTTGACCGGTATAGCGATCCAGATAATCAACGTATGTGACTACATCTTTTAGCTCTACGCCGTAGGCGCCGATGTTTTGCATGGGAGCGGCACCAATCTGACCGGGAATGTAAGCAAGATTCTCGATGCCCCAATAACCTGCGTTGCTTAGCGACTGAACCAGTTCGTGCCAATTCTTGCCGGCCTCGGCGTGCACCAAGACGTCATCTCCGTCTTCTTCAATGGTCACATTGTCGGCGCTGATCTGCACCACATCCGTTAGCTGCTGCGTCGCAAAAATGACATTGCTGCCTCCGCCTAGCAGCACTGCGGTTGCAAGGTCCTTATGGTCCAGTTGGGTATGAATTGAAAGGAGGCTTTCCTGGCTATTGGCAACCCAGTGACGGTGGGCTGTTGCAGGCAGCCGCATGGTATTGCGGTCTCGCAGGGACACGTAAGTTTGTGGTTCAAGCGCCACTAAGCGGCCGCCGCTATACACGCATCGATAAGGTCGGGTCCCTGATAGATAAAGCCTGTATATATCTGGACCAAATCTGCTCCGTTGGCAAATTTCTCTGCGGCGTCGGCCTGACAGGTTATGCCACCTACGCCAATGCGTGCAATGCTGGCATCCAGGTGCTGGTGGAGCAATGCCAGCGTGTGATTTGCAGATTGCTTAACTGGCGATCCGCTCAAGCCGCCGGCTTCATTGGCGTATTTGTGGCCAGATACAGCTTTTCGATCAATAGTAGTGTTGGTGGCAATAACGCCATCAGGCTGCAGCTGGTTTAGAAGCTGTGCAATCGCCTCGGTTTGATCGTCCGCCATATCGGGCGCAAGTTTGAGTGCCACCGGCTTGCGTTCACCCAGATCATTGGCAAGCTCATCTCTACGATTGAGGATTCCAGACAACAGCTCACGCAGGGGTTCCAGTGCCTGCAGATCACGCAGATTGGCTGTGTTCGGAGATGAAATATTGATGGTGATGTAATCCGCCGCGGCGTAAGCCTTCTCCAAACAGATTAGATAGTCGTCCAAAGCCTGTTCGTTGGGTGTGTCTTTATTTTTGCCGATATTGATCCCAATGATGCCGTCATAGCGTGACCGTTCTACCTGGGCAACCAAATGATCTACGCCTTTATTGTTAAATCCCAGGCGATTGATGATGGCCTGGTGTTCCGGCAGCCGAAACATACGAGGCTTTGGATTACCTGGTTGGGGACGCGGGGTCACGGTTCCTACTTCTACAAAACCAAATCCCAGTGCGCCAAGCGCGTCCAAGTGATCGGCATTCTTGTCTAATCCAGCCGCAAGTCCCACCGGATTGGCAAACTGGAGTCCCATGCATTGCCTGGGTTGTGGATTGGCATGGGCTGCCAACGGAGCCAGGAGGCCAAAGCGATGGAGTTTTGAAAGCGAAGCGAGCGCAACATCGTGGGCGCGCTCCGGGTCCAGGCAAAACAGAGCGCTGCGAGCGGCACCGTAAAACAAGCCTGGTTTTGGCGTATTGGATGGCATGCTATGCGATGTCAGCGGGGAGTAGGGACTCCCCGCCACACACTAATGCAGAATTACAGGTCAAATTTGATACCCTGAGCCAAGGGTAATTCGTCTGACCAGTTGATGGTATTGGTCTGGCGCCGCATGTAGTTTTTCCATGCGTCAGAACCAGACTCGCGACCGCCGCCGGTTTCCTTTTCGCCACCGAAAGCGCCACCAATCTCAGCACCCGAAGTACCGATGTTGATGTTGGCAATGCCACAGTCACTGCCCATGGCAGACAAGAACTTCTCTGCGTTGCGCAGATTCAGCGTAAACAACGCCGAAGACAAGCCTTGCGGAACATCGTTCTGCATTGCAATCGCGTCATCCAAATCGCTGAACGGAATAACATAAAGAATCGGAGCGAAAGTTTCAGTTTGGACCAGTTCCCAGTCGTTCTGCGCACGCACAATGGTGGGCTTCACAAAGTTTCCTGGGCCATCTACTTTCTCGCCACCGCAAACGATTTCTGCGCCCTGGTCACGCAGCTTATTGACGACTTCCATGTAGCGGTCTGCAGAAGACTCATCAATCAATGGACCCATCAAAGTATTGGCGTCCAGCGGGTTGCCAATTTTGACCTGGCCATAGGCATTGCAGAGGGTTTCACACAGCTCATCAATAATGGATTCGTGCGCGAATA
The DNA here is from genome assembly GCA_964630895.1 of uncultured Gammaproteobacteria bacterium. Taxonomy (GTDB): domain Bacteria; phylum Pseudomonadota; class Gammaproteobacteria; order Xanthomonadales; family SZUA-38; genus CAZVYE01. The sequence continues at coordinate 10,016 of CAZVYE010000099.1, forward strand.
CGCGGCGGGTAGAGGTGCAACGCTGACCCGCTGTGCCTACAGCGCCAAACGCGATCGCTGGTACAGCCAGCTTCAGATCGGCACTTTCATCAACAATAAGCGCGTTGTTGCCACCCAGTTCCAGCAAGCTCTTGCCCATACGTGCAGCAACTCGCTCGCCCACCAGTCGACCAACATGGCATGAGCCGGTAAACGACATCAGTGCTACTCGTTTGTCATCAACAAATTTCTGGGCCAGCTCATTGCTGCCGTCATTGAACAGCAAGAAGATCGGTGGGAAGCCCGCATCTTCCAAAGCTTTGTTACAGATGTTCTGCACCGCTACTGAACACAACGGTGTCTTTGGCGACGGCTTCCATACGGAGATGTTGCCGCAGATAGCCGCCAGGAATGAGTTCCATGCCCATACTGCAACTGGGAAGTTGAAGGCTGAAATAATGCCGACGATGCCCAGTGGGTGCCACTGTTCGTACATACGGTGATTCGGTCGCTCTGAGTGCATGGTCAAGCCGTACAACATGCGAGACTGGCCTACGGCAAAATCACCGATATCGATCATTTCCTGAACTTCGCCGTCACCCTCGGATTTGATCTTGCCCATTTCAGCAGTAACCAGGCTGCCTAGTGCGTCTTTGTGATCACGCAATGCCTGGGTTGCAAGTCGAATCGCCTCACCGCGCTTCGGTGCTGGCAGCTTGCGCCAAGCTTCAAACGCCTCTTGCGCTGTTTGCATGACGCGCTCGTAATCTGCTTCTGAAGCAGAGTAAACGCGTCCCAACAGTTCGCCGGTAGCCGGGTTAAAAGACTCAATGACACCTGCGTCGGTGGTAGTTGACCACTCGCCGTTGCCAAAATATGTACCAGAGTTGTCCTGCTTGAGGCCAAGTTCGTTCAGAAAATCCATGGGTATCCCGTTTATTTTGCGTCTCCGATTACCACGCTGCGAGGCATTCGGAGAATTACCAGAAAATGAAGCGGCCTGCATCATTGCCGCAATCCAGCCCGCCATTATCGCATTGTCAACGAGCTGGGTCATCCCCCAGCGACCAACGGATTACGGAAGTCTGGCCCACTGATGTGAGTAAAAGTGGCTTATTCTGCAGGTTCTTCTGATTGCAGCCGGACGACTTGTGCGATCACGCCAAACCGAGCATGGTCAAAATAGTGGCTGCGACCGACGCGAATCTGTCGCTTCTCGGTCAGCCGATAGCCCTGGGGCTGCTGCGCTTCTGCCTCTTGTTGGTCTTCGTCTGGGAGCAATGGGCCATCTTGCTCAGTGCCGGGATCCAAAAGAAATGATGACTGTGAAGGGCGGGGTGAAGCATTCTCGAAGCCTTGTGAATCACGAATGCGGTCATAGTCGTAGCCGCGCTCGCTTGGTTCCTGCAGGTACCAAGGCTGGCGAATGATTTCTTCCAAAACCAGGTCTAAGTCCAAATGCAGAAAACGGCCGCGGCGCAAGGTAATTGAGCCGTCGAGATCATATTCTTTCGGCCCATCCTCGAATTTGCCCTGGATACGTACCGGGATGGGGGAGCCGAAGGCCACTGCGGGTTGGGTCCAGCTTAAATGCTCAATCAGCGTGTAGTTTGACCGTCGCTGCATGGCGGCGGCCGTGCCTGCCAGTAGTGCAGTTCCAGGTGCCGGGTATTCTATGCCTACGTCCGCCGCTGTGCGATCCAGGGTGGCTTCGGTCTCAGATTCGATGACGGTGGTTTCTAATGCAATGGCATCAGTTAGGTCTGGCAGATTAATCGCAGGGTAGGGCGTATCTACAAAACTGTTGTGGGCAAATATCACCACTTCCACCTGATATTGCGGCGGTTCCTGCGCATCGGCGCTGCTAAGAGTAACCAGCAGTAACGGCAGGCAAGCAAGTGAGATAACTCTGGTAGCCCAGAATCTAGGCCGCATTCTTAGTCCCCAGTTGATCGAGAAGTGAGCGCACGTTGTTGATTCTAACTGCCTCATCGGATTGATCAAACTTAAATCGTAGTTTTTCCTGACCTTCGAAACGATAAGTGTGTGGTTCACGCTGTACCAGTGTAATAAGTTGCATGGGATCGATGGCCGGCTCAGCGCTGAATTTGAAATGGCCGCCTTCGCTGCCCGCCTTGATTTCCAAAACCCCCAACGGCGTGGCCTTAAGCTTCAGCTCTGCGGTGACAAACAGGTTCTTCACGGGCTCTGGAAGCAGTCCAAATCGGTCAATCATTTCCACCTGCAAATCCCGCAGCTGCGACGGATTAGATGCGTTGGCAATGCGTTTGTATAGCACCAAGCGGCTGTGCACGTCGGGCAAATAATCGTCCGGGATCAATGCCGGGATACCCAGGTCAATTTCGGTACCGTGATGCGAGGTGTCTTCCAGATCAAATTCCTTTCCAGACTTTAGCGACTGCA